>NZ_JAMYPA010000008.1:0-267049 GCF_040320105.1 Mesorhizobium sp. M0778
AACAAGACGTCAAATCCCCCGCAAACAAGCGAACAACCGCCGCAACCCCGCCGCCGCAAGCTTTTGCTCATGACTGCGCAACAGGTCCACAAGGGGAGAAGGGGACGTTGGGGCTTGAACGTCAGTCGTTGCGCCTGAAATTGCGGATGCGGTCGAACAGCACGGCGAGCAGGATGGCGCCGCCGATGAACACGCCTTGCCAGAAGGCATTGATGCCGAGCAGGCCGAGGCTGTTGCGGATGACCTCGATCAGCGCCGCGCCAACGACTGCGCCGAAGGCTGTGCCCATGCCGCCGGCCAGGTTGGCGCCACCGATGACGGTGGCGGCGATCACCTGAAGCTCCATGCCGTTGCCGAGATTTGTGGTGACCGCGCCCAGCCAGCCGGTCTGGATGATGCCGGCAAGGCCCGCCGCCAGTGCCGAGATCATGTAGACGACAACCTTGATCTGGCGCACCGGAACGCCGGTCAGCGTCGCCGCATGCTCGTTGCCGCCGATGGCGAAGATGTGCCGGCCGAATTTCGTCCAGCGCAGCACGAAGCCGGTAATCATCGCCAGCACGATCATGTAGAGCACCGGATTGGCGATGCCGAACACCCAGGCGCCGCCGCCAAGCGCCAGCAGCTTGTCGTGGTCCGGCCCGAACTGGAAGACGACGGTGTTGTTGGAGGCGACCATGGCAAGGCTACGTGCGATCGAGAGCATGCCAAGCGTCACCACGAAGGGCGGAAAGCCGAGATAGGCGATCAGAACCCCGTTGAAGGCGCCGATGATCAGCGCCGTCGCGATCGCTGCGGCAATACCGGTCTCGATGCCGTAGCCGGCATGCATGGTCACGGCCAGCACCATCGAGCACAGGCAAAGCACCGAGCCGACCGACAGGTCGATACCGCCGGTGATGATGACGAAGGTCATGCCGAGCGCCACGATGGCGACGAAGGTGATGTTGCGGGTGATGTTGTAGAGGTTCTTGGTCGTGGCGAAGGAATCCGTGGCCACGGACAGGAACAGGCAGGCGAGGATGACCGCGATCACCACCCAGAAGGTCTGGCTGGCAAACACCTTGCTCAGCAAGGTGTGCTGCTTGTGCGCGATCGTCTGATCAAGGGTGACTGCCATTATCGACCTTTTTTACTCATGGTTGAGGCGTCAATCATACCTGTTCGATAGCGCCGGTGATGAGCCCGGTGACTTCTTCCGGCGAACTCGATGCGATCGTCTTGTCGGCGACCTTGCGGCCGCGCCGCATGACGATGACGCGGTCGGCGACGTCAAAGACGTCGGGCATGCGGTGGCTGATCAGCACGACGGCGATGCCTTGGTCGCGCAAATGGCGGATCAGGTTCAATACCTCGGCGACCTGGCGCACCGAGATCGCCGCCGTCGGCTCGTCCATCAGCACGATCTTGGCCTGCGAAAGCATGGTGCGGGCGATCGCCACCGCCTGCCGCTGGCCGCCCGACATCTGTTTGACCAGGTCGCGCGGGCGGGTTTCGGATTTCAGCTCGGCAAAAATCTGGCCGGCACGCTTGTACATTGCAGCATAGTCGAGAATGCGAAGCGGCCCGAGGCCGCGGCGCAATTCACGGCCGAGATAGACGTTGGCGGCGGCCGTCAGATTGTTGCACAGTGCCAGGTCCTGATGGACGATTTCGATGCCGTGCTGGCGCGCCTCGACCGGCTTGTGCAGGATCAGCTCCTTGCCGTCCATCTGCATCGTGCCATGGCTCGGCGGGAAATTGCCGGCGATCATCTTGACCAGCGTCGACTTGCCGGCGCCGTTGTCGCCCATCAGGCCGACAACCTGTCCGGCCTCGATCGACAACGAAACGTCGTTGACCGCCTGGATGGCGCCAAAATGCTTCGAGATGTTGGTGAGTTCGAGAACCGCCACCAGCCTTCTTGCCTCCCCGTGCTTTGCGGCCTGCGGTTCTGCCGCGGCCTTTCGCTCTCCCCAGTTCCTCCCGGGAGCAGCGATTTTGCCCATTTACGCATAAGCCTCCTTGGCGTCAACCACGGCTTCTTTCGAAAAATCAGTTTTGTAGGACAAATAGCATTGACGTCGGCGACAAGGCGATATTAGCTAAGTGTCGGAGGAGCTTGCGCCGATCTCCCGGGTTGCCGGAAGGAATCGGTGAGGGTTTGTCGGTCAGGGATCTGGTAACCAGCGATATCTGTCGGTGCCGGTCTGAGACTGAATATGAAAATGCTTATCGACCTGGCTTGGCGACACGAGTGCGACGTCCTCTGTCATCTTGCTCCGGGTCGATCTGTGTGTGGCGGGCACGCGGTGTCCGTTTGTTTCAAAAGGGAGGACTGACATGAGGAAATCACTATTGCTCGCTGCCGCCGCCATCATGGCGTTGGGTGCCGGGCCGGCTATGGCCAAGAAACAGCTCGTCATCGTCGTGAAGGGTCTCGACAATCCATTCTTCGAGGCCATCCACCAGGGTTGCGAGAAATGGAACAAGGAAAACGCCAGCTCGGAATATGAGTGCTTCTACACTGGACCGGCGTCGACCTCGGACGAGGCCGGTGAAGCCCAGATCGTCCAGGACATGCTGAGCAAGCCCGACACTGTGGCGATGGCGATTTCGCCATCGAACGCGCCGCTGATCGCGCAGACGATCAAAAGCGCCAATCCGTCGATCCCGATCATGACCCTCGACGCCGACCTCAGCAAGGAAGATGCGGCGCTGCGCAAGACCTACCTCGGCACCGACAACTACCTGATGGGTCACAAGATCGGCGAATACATCAAGAAGGCCAAGCCGAATGGCGGCAAGATCTGCACCATCGAAGGCAATCCGGCGGCCGACAACATCCTGCGCCGCGCGCAGGGCATGCGTGACGCGCTTTCGGGCAAGGACGGCCTCGCCGCGCTGGCAGGCGAAGGCGGCTGGACGGAAGTTGCCGGCTGCCCGGTGTTCACCAATGACGACGGCGCCAAGGGCGTGCAGGCGATGACCGACATCCTCGCTGCCAATCCCGATCTCGACGCCTTCGGCATCATGGGCGGCTGGCCGCTGTTCGGCGCTCCGCAGCCCTACCGCGACCTGTTCAAGCCGATGGCCGACAAGATCGCCAGCAACGCCTTCGTCATCGGCGCCGCCGACACGATCGGCGACGAGGTGGCGATTGCCCGTGACGGGCTGGTGACCGCGCTGGTTGGCCAGCGGCCGTTCGAGATGGGCTACAAGGCGCCCTCGGTGATGATCGACCTGGTCGAAGGCAAGCCGGTCGCCGATCCGGTGTTCACCGGCCTCGACGAATGCACCAAGGACACGGTCGACACCTGCATCCAGAAGTAGGTTCGCAGTTTCGGGGCGCCCTTCGACGGGCGCCCCGTCACAGACCGTCCATACAAACGCACGAGGCGACGCTGCTTTGGAGCGTAGGCCGCTGCTTTGTCGTGTCCTGAGTTCAGGCTTTCGACAAGCGGCTGCCGGGGAATACGAATGCCGGACGCGACATCAAAAAAGCGACCCGCCAAGTTGAAGGCAGAGGCTGAGCGGCCGGCCGGCGTTCGGCGTGCCGACGCCGCACACTTTCCCGGATCGAGCGTGCATGCCTCGCTCGCCAACGAAATCGGGCTGAGGATCGTGCGCGGCGATTATCCGCCGGGAACCATCCTGCCCAACGAAGCCAAATGGTCCGAGACCTTCGACGTCAGCCGCTCGGCGGTGCGCGAGGCCATCAAAATGCTGATGGCGAAGAGCCTGCTGTCGTCACGTCCCAAAATCGGCAGCTGGGTCGAGCCGAAGGAGCGCTGGAACCTGCTCGATCGCGACGTGCTGGCCTGGTACGCGACCTCGCCGGACCGCGAGGTGTTCCTCAGGACGGTGCAGGAATTCCGCCACATCATCGAGCCGGAGGCCAGCGCCTTTGCCGCCATGCGGCGCACCGACGAGCAGATGGCCGAGATCAGCCAGGCCTGCCGCGAGATGGGCGAGGCGACCAACCTGCAGGAGCGGACGCGCGCCGACACGCGGTTTCATCTCGCCATCCTGCGGGCCTCGGGCAACGATCTGCTGGTGCCGCTCGGCGTGCTGATCGAATCGGCGCTCGATCACCTCTTTGTTTTCGTCACACGCGAAACCAGCGACCAGCGTCGGGCACAGGCACTGCACGAAGCGATCGAGAAGAACATCCGCCTGCAGCGGCCGGCTGCAGCCCGTGCCGCTGTGCACAGGCTTCTCGCCAACACCGACGATGTTATCGGGCGGTCGCGGCGGTGATGGTTGCACCAGGGCTGGCATTGCTCCGAACGATTGCAAAACTCGGCATTCCTTCGCGCCCCTCTCTGTCCTGCCGGACATCTCCCCCACGAGAGGGGAGATTGGATGCCACTTCGGCTTTCGCTAATCATCAACGTTAGGCAATGAGGGCGGCGACCTCGGATGGGCCAGGGATTCGGACTTTTTTACCGCCGCAGCGTATTTTGTTCTTGCTTTGTGCCGGCAGCTATGCTACTAATTTGGCTATGGTGCTGATTGGCGCCGACGACCCGCCCACCGAGGCGGGTTTTTTGTTTCTGGCTTTGAAATTGCAGTGTTGCCGATCTGAGGTCTGAGGGACAGCACCCCCCTCTGCCCTGCCGGGCATCTCCCCCGCAAGGGGGGAGATTGGCAGCTTCGCCGACGGCGCTTATTCCTGTTTGAAGTGCTCGGTAGGGCGATGCCGGGCAGCACCAGCCTTGATCAAACACCAAGATTCGAGGCCTTCAGATCGTCTGCTTCTTGCCATCCCTGGTCGGCATCAGGTCGACGCCGTTGACCTTGCCGATATGCGTGGCCAGCATCGGCACATATTGGTCGGCGGGGCCGGCCGCGAAGGCGCCGGCGAAGGCGTTTTTGGTGGCGTTGCCGAGTGGGTTGGCGATGCCGGCAGCACCCGCCATCGATTCGAGATAGGTGAGATCCTTGAAGGCGTTGGCGATGCTGAATTTGTGCGCGTCGCGGTCGCCTTCCAGCGTCCAGCGCATGAAGGTCTGGTAGAAGCCGCAATCCATGCGGCCGTTGCGGATGACGCTGTCGAAACGCGGCGGCGAGATGCCGACCTTCTGCGCCAGCGCCAGCGCCTCGGAATAGATCGCGGCGTAGCCGAGCGAAATGAAGTTGTTGAGCAGCTTCATGCGGTGGCCGTCGCCGGTGTCGCCGATATGGACGATGCGCCCGGCCCAGGTTTCGAGCACCGGCCTCAGCCGGGCAAAGACCGCATCGGGCGCGCCGACCATGGCGTCTAGCGTGCCTTCCCAGGCCTCCTTCGGCGTGCGGCTGAGCGGGGCATCGACATAATCGACGCCTAGCCCCTTGAGTTCGGCGGCCAGCGCCACCGTCGAAACGGGATCAGAGGTCGAGCAGTCGACGACAACCGATCCCTGCTTCAGGCCTTCCTTGAGGCCGCCTGGGCCGCGGATGATGGCTTCGACCTCGCGCGAGCCGGTGACGCAGATGAAGACGATGTCGGAGGCCGCCGCGACGTCGTGCGAGGTCGCCGCTTCCCTGGCGCCGCGGCCGAGCAGGTCTTCCGCCGGTGCGCGGTTCTTGCGGCCGAGAAACGTCAGCGGATAGCCCTTGTCGACGATGTTCTTCGCGATCCCGTGTCCCATCAGGCCAAGCCCGATGAAGCCGATCTTTTCGCTCGCGGCGGTAGTGTTCATGTCGTTTCGTCCTATTTTGCAATGATGGATGACGGCGCTGCAGCTTGCCGGCGAATTGTTGAAGCGGGTTTTTGCCGCATGCCGTGGCAGGCGATTGCAGAGTTCGGTATTGTCTGACAATACACATGAATCTTAGGGAGAGCAAAATGACGAAGCGGATCATGTTCACCGGCGGCAGCGGCAAGGCCGGGCGCCACGTCGTGCAGTATCTGGTCGAGCAGGGCTGCCAGGTGCTCAACATCGACACCAAGCCGCTCGACAATCCCAAGGTGCGCACGCTGATCACCGACATCACCGACAGCGGGCAGGTGTTCAATGCGCTGTCGAGCTATATCGGCCTGCATGAATTCGATCCTTCGCTGCGTTCGCAGCCGGTCGATGCCGTGGTGCATTTCGCGGCGATCCCGCGCATCATGATCACGCCCGACAACGAGGTGTTCCGCATCAACGCGCTCGGCACCTACAATGTCATCGAGGCCGCAGTGAAGCTCGGTATCCGCAAGGTGGTGATCGCATCCAGCGAGACGACCTACGGCCTGGTCTTCGCCAACGAACCGCGCGATCCGACGCATTTTCCGCTCGACGAGGAGTACGACGTCGATCCGATGGACAGCTACGCGCTGTCCAAGGTCGTCAACGAGAAGACCGCGCGGGCGTTTGCACAACGCGATGGCTCCGACATCTATGCCTTGCGCATCGGCAACGTCATCGAGCCGCATGAATATTCGCTGTTTCCGAAATGGTTCGCCGATCCGGGTTTCCGCAAGCGCATTGCCTGGAGCTATATCGACGCGCGCGACCTCGGCCAGATCACGCTGCGCGCCATCGAAAAGGACGGGCTCGGCTATCAGGTGTTCAACGCCGCCAATGACGACACCTCGTCCGACCTGCCGACAGCCGAACTGCTGAAGCGGTTTTACCCCAATGTGCCGGTCAAGGGCGAACTTGGCGAATACGAGACGCTGCTCTCCAACCGCAAGGCGCGCAACATGCTCGGCTTCCGGCCGGAACACAGCTGGCGGAAATATGTCAAGACGAGCTGACGGAGGCAGCTGACGCGGAGCCGGCACTGGGCCAGCCCGCAATTGCTGGTCATGAGGCTGGGCTCAGGACCCGCTACGATCGATGCGCCCACACCCTACGTTTAGGCGTTCGCCGTCTGGTTCATCCAGACTATTTCCCAGACGTAGCCATCTGGGTCTTCAATGTGGCGGTTATACATGAAGCCAAGATCCTGCGCCGGGTTGGGATCGGCGCGACCGCCCGCCGCAACCGCGCTGGTCAGTGTTGCATCGACGGCGTCGCGGTTATCGACAGTGAGGACGATCATTGCCTGGCTGTCGCGCCGTGCGTCGCCGATTGGGCGTGTGGTGAATTCGCGGTAGTGGTCATGGGTCAGCAGCATCACCCCGATCGTGTCCGAGAACATGAGCGAGGTGGATTTTTCACCAGAAAACTGCGGGTTCACAGTGCCGCCTAGCGCCACGTAGAACGCCGTCGACGCCGACAGGTCACGGACAGGCAGGTTCACGAAAATCATTTTGGGCATCGATTTCTCCTTCTCCAGGGGCGCGCGCTGAGTTATTATCTCGCTGCGATGTAAGTAGATGCAATGTATCTTGATTGCAAGATACATTTTGCCAAGGGAACATTTGCCATGGATCGCGCCGAGGCCGCAGCTAAGGAGTGGGCCCGCGAGCGCCCCGATCTTCCGTTGCTGCCTGTTGAAACGGTAGGTCGTCTGCTTGATGCCGCCGCGCGGGTTATCCGCGATCACATGAACCCGTTGCTCAAAGACGCAGGGCTGAATGTAGGTGAGTTTGATGTGCTCACGCCGCTCAGGCGCGCCGGTGAACCCTATATGCTCTCACCCACTCAGCTCTACGAATCGGCAATGATCTCCTCGGGCGGCATGACGAGCCGCCTGGACCGGCTGGAGCGCGCCGGGCTGGTTGAACGACGCCCCGATCCCGACGACCGGCGCGGCAAGCAAATTGCGCTGACGACTGGCGGCAAGCGCGCGATCGACGATTTGATTGGTCCAATGGTGGCGCTGGAAGAGCAATTAATCTCCGTGCTGACGCCGGCGGAGCAGGAAACTCTTAATGCTCTACTTAAGAAATTGCTCACCGGCCTCTAAGCCGTAAACTCATAAATGCGGTGTGACCGTGATGGGTGGGAAGCAGAGTAAAGGGGTTGGCTTAGCCCTTCACGCCCCATTTTAGTTGGCTGGCATCGACGACGTCTGATCCCATATGCTCAACGAAAAAGTCTCGTATCCTCTGGCGATGCCGATCCCACCTGGGAGACATTCGTTCACTTTCATTCTCATATTCAGCTAGAAATACCCATTCCACGAATTGATCCGCTGTAACATCACCGGCTTGAGGAATAAAATCGGTGACATGCATGAACTTGTCGCCGTGCCTTCCTCCACAATAGCCATGACCAACACAGACCGCGTGCATGAGCGAGTCGAATCTATTCTTTGCTTTCATGGAACATGCGCGATGGTGAAGCGGGATGCCTACGCGCGCGGCGGCAACATATCCTTGTTGGGCGTAGGTCCGCAATGGGGTCGTTTTCCGACCGGGACTTTCATATTGCGGAGGAATCTGATTCAGGCTCAGCATGAGCCGATATGATCTGACCGACATCGGATGGCCCGTGATCGAGCCGCTGTTGCCCAACAAGCCGCGAGGGGTGCCGCGCGTCGATGATCGGCGGGTGCTAAACGACATGAGTCTACGTCCTAGGTCGTAGTCCACGTCAGCAGTCGCCTCTGCCTCTGCATCAACGAGTCCTGAACCCTACTTGTCTTTCCAGAATTCGGCCTGGAGTTGCGCCGCTTCATCGGCAAGCAGCGGACCGACGACTTCAGTCGGACGCTGCCCAGCTTCGAAGACGATCCTGCAGGGCAGGTCGAGTGTAGGATTCTCGACATGTGCACCCGTCGATGCCTTGAGGTCATGTTCGCTCTGGCCAAAGACGACCCGTCCGATGCCCGCCCAATAGATTGTGCCGGAGCACATCGCGCAAGGTTCGGCCGAAGTGTAGAGTGTGCAGGAGGCCAGCTTTTCGAGACTGAAATTCATCCCCGCCCATGAGGCCAGCAGCCTTTCGGCATGAGCGGTGCGGTCGCCCCCGCCGGCTTTGTAAGCGTTGGGCTGCTCGCGCAAAACATTGCCGTCCTTGTCAGCGAGGAGCGAACCAAAGGGATGTTCGCCGGCATCGCGGGCCTTGCGCGCGACTTCGAACGCCTGACGGAGCAGGCGCTCATCATAGGGGCGTTGTGGCATCGGCGGATCCTCCGGCTATGCCGCTGGACCATAGTGCCGAACAATCCGCCGACACAAGTCGGCGGCCTAAAACGCGTCGCGTTCGACCGGCCTCATGCTACGCGCTTCAGGTTCTTGTTTTGATGCATGTCGTATCGCAAACCCGCTGCACACTTTTGAGCGACATGCATCAGGACTCGTTGCGATTGGGCCGTTGAGCCAGCCAGATGCTGCCGATGACGAAAATGACGCCGGCGATCTGAGGCAAGGTCAGCGTCTGATCCAGGAATACCCATCCAAGCAGCACGGCGGTCACCGGGCTGAGGAAAAGCAGCGACGACACCACTGCAGATTCCAGTCGCGCAATGCCCCGGAACCAGAGGACATAGGTCAACGCCGCGCCGATCAGGCCGAGCCACGCCAGTCCAAGCAGGTTGGCCCCGGTCGGGATTGGGATGGACGGTTCGAAAAGCAGCGCCACCGGAACGAGAAGCAGGCCACCGGCGGTCAGTTGCCATGCCGTAAAGGTAAGCAGCGATACTGGCGGTTGCCACTTACGGGCCAATACGCTTCCGAAGGCCATGGAGGCCGCCCCGGCGAGGCCGGCGGCAACGCCGACCGCATCGAGCGTCGCGTTCGGGGTCAGCACCAGCAATGCAACACCGGCGATCCCGACAAGGGCAGCGACGATCGCTAACGGTCGGACAGCGCTGGCAAGCAGGGCAGCGGCAAGGAAAATCACGATCAACGGCTGGACCGACAGCACCGTCGCGGCGACCCCGCCCGGAAGCCGGTAGGCGGCGACAAACAACATGCTCAGGAAGATCGAGATGTTGAGGGCTCCGAGGACGAAACTGCGCAGCCACCAGATGCCCGTTGGCAGTTGCCGGACGATCGCCAGCAGCAGCAATCCGGCGGGCAAGGCACGCAGCATTGCGACCGTCATCGGCGAAAAGTTGGGCAGGAACTGGGTGGTGACGATATAGGTGCTGCCCCATATCGCGGGTGCAATGGCTGTCAGCAACAGATCGAAACGGCGCGTTTTCATAAGATTTCCAGTACTTCGGCAAGAGGGCGGCGCGGCTTTTGCGGCCAGTTGCCGGGCGCGGCGCGGCCGACCGCGATGAGCATCACCGGCACTTCATTCAGTCCAAGGCCAAACTCGCGGGCCACGCCTTCGGCATCGAAGCCTCCCATCGGACCAGCGACGAGCCCCAGCGCTTCGGCTGCAAAAATCAGCGTTGCAGCGCCAAGCGTTGCCGAGCGCACCGCTTCGTCGCGGGCTGCCCGAGGATCGGCATATTGTGCGCGGGCGCCTTCCTGCCAGCCCGAAGCCATATCCGCCGGCATGAAGCCGGCTTGCACGAAAGGATGCAGCCTTGCTGTGAGGGCAGCGTGGTCGGGCAATACGCCGCAGACGATGAAGGTGACCGCTGCTTCCTGCACCTTGGCCTGGCCATGGGCCACGCTGCGCAACCGCGCCTTTGCTTCCGGCGTCCGCACGGCGATGAACCGCCAGTTCTGAAGGTTGTAGGCGGTTGGCGCGCGGGTTGCGAGACGTGCCAGTTCCTCGACCTCGGCATCCGTCAATGCGTACGAGGCATCGAACCGATTGGCCGACATGCGTCGCTCGATAAGGGAGATTGTGGGGTTGGTCATCATATCATTCCGAAATTGAGAAAGTTGTTCGGGAAGCAGATATGGAATTTACCAACAGACGATAATATGTGACAATTGAAAGACATTGTTTACTGGGAGAGAATGGTGCAGTGGATCGCCTGACTGCGTTGCAGGTTTTCCGTCATGTGGCGGAACTGAACAGCTTTGCCGAAGCCGGACGGCGGCTCGGTCTCTCGCCTCCCGCGATCAGCAAGAACATCGCCGAGCTGGAGGCGCATCTGGGGGTGCGGCTCATCAACCGGACGACGCGGCGGATGGCCCTGACCGAAGAAGGCAGGATCTATCTGGAGCATGTCACGCAGGGGCTCGATGCGCTGGCCAGGGCCGACCAGGTCCTCGGCCCGATCAAGACGGCGCCGAGCGGCACGTTGCGGGTCAGCGCGCCGATGACTGTCACGTTGACGCGGCTTTCGGCTGCCATTCCCGCGTTTCTATCGCGCTATCCCGATTTGAAACTCGACCTGCATCTTGATGACAGGCGCGTCGATATCGTGCGGGAGGGATTTGACCTTGCCATTCGCGGCAGCGACAATCTCGAGGATTCCAGCCTGGTCGCCAGAAAGCTTGCGGTCATGCCGCACGTGCTTTGTGCAGCTCCTGCCTACTTCGAGCAGCACGGCCGGCCTCAAACGCCTGCCGATTTGAAGGCGGCCAACTGCATCCGGTTCAGCCTCTCGGGGCATGCGGACATATGGGAATTCCGCAAGGACGGCCGCAGCGAGCGGATCGCCATCGACGGACGATATTCGGTCTCCTCGAGCCTTGCCGTGCGCGATGCGCTGCGCGCCGGCTTCGGCGTCAGCCTGATCCCCTATCCCTATGTCGAAAGCGACCTGAAAGCAGGCCGGCTGCAATCGGCTCTGGATGACTGGGACAAGGTCGAAACCACACTCTACGCGGTCTATCCGGCACGGCAGCATCTTGCCCCGAAAATCCGCGTCTTCCTTGATTTCCTGATCGAGGAATTCAGTCGGGACAAAGAGAAGCCGTTCGTGCCTCCGCGGCGTGAACGCCCGGCAAAGCGCGGTGTCGGCGAGGCGACGGATACGGAAAATCAAACCGAGATATTGCCGTCGATTTCATCTCCTTGACACGCCTCCAAATCCGGACTTTGTGGGGCCATGCAGGACGCGAAGCCGAATAAGGGAAAGACAGCGGCCGAGGCGTTCGCCGAACGCACGAGCGGTATTCGCCGCGCCGATGCGGCGCGCATGCCGGGGTCGAGCGTGCATGCGTCGCTGGCCAACGAAATCGGGCTGAGGATCGTGCGCGGCGACTATCCGCCGGGAACCATCCTGCCCAACGAAGCCAAATGGTCCGAGACCTTCGACGTCAGCCGCTCGGCGGTGCGCGAAGCCATCAAGATGCTGATGGCGAAGAGCCTTTTGTCGTCACGTCCCAAAATCGGCAGCTGGGTCGAGCCGAAGGAGCGCTGGAACCTGCTCGATCGCGATGTGCTGGCCTGGTACGCGACCTCGCCGGACCGCGAGGTGTTCCTCAGGACGGTGCAGGAATTCCGCCACATCATCGAGCCGGAGGCCAGCGCCTTTGCCGCGATGCGGCGCACCGACGAGCAGATGGCCGAGATCAGCCAGGCCTGTCGCGAAATGGGCGAAGCGACCAACCTGCAGGAGCGGACGCGCGCCGACACGCGGTTTCATCTCGCCATCCTGCGCGCCTCGGGCAACGATCTGCTGGTGCCGCTCGGCGTGCTGATCGAATCGGCGTTCGATCATCTGTTCGCTTTTACGACCCGGGAACTCGACGATTTGCAGCATGCGCAGAGGCTGCATGAGGCAATCGAGAAGAGCATCCGCCTGCAGCGGCCGGACGCGGCACGCAATGCAGTGCGCAAGCTGCTGGCCAATACCGACGGCGTCATCAAGTCCAGGTAGCCGCCGTTCGGCTCCCGGTTTGAGTGCTCAGTCGAACGGTCCGGTCGCGAGATGCCGCCGGGTCAGCCCGAGCAGCAAGGCCTGATCGCGGGCGGCGTGTTCGGGCGGATTGACGACGGGGTCGCCATTGACGATCGCCGCCCAGAAGCCACGCATCTCCTCGACGAAGGCTTCCGCGTAGCCGGCGCGCAAATCTTTCTTCGACAGCGTGTGACCGTGCGAGGTCGTCACCGTCAGCCGGGTCGGATGATGGTTGAGCCAGGGCGAGGGGAATTCGAGCTCCAGGCTGGCATCGTCGAAGAACAGCGTGATCCGCTCCTTGTAGTCGGCGAGCTTAGGTACGGTAAGATGGGTCATGGTCCACAGCGCCTGTCCGTCCAGCAGCTTGACGGCGCCCTGGCCGCCGTCGCCATTGGCAAAGATCTGCGCGCCGACGATCTCGCCGTCCGGCACGCCGAGCGCATCGAGCAGGCCGTGAACGGCATTGACATCGTGAATCAAGGCCGAGCTGTAAGCGCCGGTAAATCCACGGAAAGCGAGATCAGTGAAAGGCACGCCAATGGCTTGTTCGACCTGGCGCTTCTGCTTGGCGGCGACAGCGGCGACCATGTCCTTCGGGATATCGGTGCCGCGCCTGTAGGGCAGGTGGGCGATGAACGGCCAGGCGTCGGGATCGTTCACTTCCACCGAGACCGAGCGCAGCGTGCTCGATGTCCCCGGCAGCGAAGCGAGCGCCAGCCGGTAGCTCGGATCGAAGCGCTTCATGTAGCCGACTTGCATGATTTTCCTGGCGGCATCGCGCGCGGCGACGATCTCGGCGATTTCCGCCAGGGAATAGCAGAGCGGCTTTTCGCAAAAGACATGCAGGCCGCGCGCCAGCGCCGCCAGCACCTGTTCGTGATGCAATGGGTCCGGCGAGCCGATCACTACCGCGTCGAGGCGCTGGTCGAAGAGCTGGTCGATCGTTTCGAAATTGGCGATGCCATGGGTGTCAGTGACGAACTGCCGTGAAATCCTGGAGGGGTCGGCGACGCCGACCAGCTCGAACAATTCACCGAGGCGCAGCAGATTGGGAATATGCTCGACCTGCGAGATCATGCCGGCGCCGACGACCCCGACGCGTAACCTGCTCATGCCATCATCCCCGCGATGTCCGATTGTCAGCTCAAGCCGCCGCAGGCGCCCGGTTGCCGATCTGGGCGAGCAGGCCGGCAATCTCCGCCTCGACCGCCTTCAGATCCTCGCCACCCGACATGATCGAGATGACCTCGTCGCGCGAGATGTCCGATTTGGCGTAGGTACCGCGATTGCGGCCGCGGTTGAGCAGCGTGAAGGTGTCGCCGACCGGATAGGCATGGTGGATGTTGTGGCTGATGAAGATCACGGCCAGGCCCCGCATGCGTGCTTCGATGATGAACTTCAGCACCATCGCCGCCTGGTGGACGCCGAGTGCCGAGGTCGGCTCGTCAAGGATCAGCACGCGCGCGCCAAAATGCACGGCGCGGGCGATCGCCACCGACTGGCGCTCGCCGCCCGACAGCGTGCCGACGGCTTGCGTCGGGTCGCGCACATCGATGCCGATATCGGCCATTGCCTGCCTGGCGATAGTGTTGGCGCGCTCCTTGTCGATGCGCGAGAAGGGCAGGCTGCTTTTGGTCGGTTCGCGGCCGAGGAAGAAGTTGCGGGTGATCGACATCAGCGAGATCATGCCGAGGTCCTGGAACACCGTTGCCACGCCGAGCTCCTGCGCGTCGCGCGGGCTGCGGAAGGTGACCGTCTTGCCGTCGACCAGGATTTCGCCTTTGCTCGGCCGGTAGACGCCGGACAGAACCTTGATCAGCGTCGACTTGCCGGCGCCGTTGTCGCCGAGCAGGCAGTGGACCTCGCCCGGATAGACCTTGATGTCGATGTCCTGGAGCGCGCGCACCGAGCCGAAATTGACGCTGACGCCGCGCAGTTCCATTGCGGGTTCGGTCATTTGGGCCGGTTCGCTCATTTGGGCCCGCTCGGTCATTTGCCACCTCCGCGGCCGAGCGCCTTCAGCCTGATGTAGTTGTTGACCAGCACGGCCATCAGGATGACGATGCCGAGGAAGACCTTGAACCAGTCGGTGTCGATGCCGGTGTAGAAGATGCCCATCTGCACCAGCCCGAAGATCAGCGCGCCGAACAGCACACCATAGACTGTGCCGTAGCCGCCGGTGAGCAGCACGCCGCCGATGACGGCGGCGATGATCGCCTCGAACTCCTTGAGCAGGCCGCGCGTGGTGTCGGCGGAGCCCGCCTCCATCACCTGGATGGTGGCAAGCAGCGTCGCCGCGCAAGCGGTGTAGACGAACAGGCTGATCTTGACGCGATCGACCGGCACGCCGACGTTGCGAGCTGCGATCAGGTCGCCACCGGTGGCGAAGATCCAGTTGCCGTATTTCGTCTGGGTGAGCACGTAGCCGGCCAGCGCCGTCAGGCCAAGCCACCAGACGATCGACATCGGAATGCCGGCGACGAAGGGAATGCCGTCGCTGCGGGTGCCGATCCAGCCTTGCGCGCCCATCCAGTGGAACAGGCCGGTGAGCAGATGGCCGTTGAAAATGCCGGCCGTCGCCGGGTCCGGTACGCCTTCGAGGATGTAGGGAATTTGGGTGCGGCCGGTGACGGCGCGGGTGATGCCGATCGACAGTCCGCGCAGGATATAGAGCGTGGCGAGCGTGACGATGAAGGAGGGCAGGCGCGTCTTCACCACGATCAGGCCGTTGAGATAGCCGGTGAGGATGGCAACGGCGAAGGCGCAGGCGATACCGCCCCATAGCGGCAGGCCCCAGTACTTCACAGTCAGCCCGATGACGACACCGGCAAAGCCGACCATGGAGCCAACCGAAAGGTCGAACTCGCCGGCGATGATGAGAAGTGCTGCTGCCGTGGCGACGATGCCGAGCTCCGCCGACAGCGTCAGGAAGGTCATCGACCCCTGCAGCGAATAGAGGTTCGCTGCGCCCGGCAGCAGCGCAAAGATGATGATCGTCGCAAGCAGCCCGCCGGCAGCACCGGCTTCCGGCCGGCGCAGCCACTGGGTCAGCTTGCCGGTGCTGGCCAGCCGCTCGTCGGCGCCGGCGGCCCGCTTCGACGTCATGCCGAAGCGGTCGGTCGCCTTCAGTTCGCCCGGAGGTATCGCCTTGTCTTCCACGACCGCCATTAGGCTCTCCAATCGCTCAATTCGCAATCTTCGAACGGATCGGGAGAGCGCCTGGCGCATTCTCCCGTTCCGTCGGAGTGCTGGCCTAGCGGATGCCCTCTTTGGCGAGGGCCAGGATCGCCTTGGCTTTTTCGGGCGAGTCGATGAACAGCGGCCCGGTATAGGCGTTGTTCTGCGGCCAGAAGCCGTGCGTCGCCTGCTCGACCAGATAGATCACCGGCAGATAGCCCATCAGATATTGCTGGGCATCCATACCGAAGCCCATTTCGCCGGCGACGACAGAGTCGAGGACCTCCGGGCTGATGTCGAAAGTGTAGAGCTTGAGCTTGCCGAACAGTTCCTTGTCGCGGAACATCGGGATCAGCGGATTGGCGGCGGTGGCACCAAGCGCAAAGACGGCTTGGGTGTCGGGATGCGCCGACAGATAGGCTTCGGTGCGGCGCTGGATGTCGGCCGGATCGGGCGCCACGGCCAGAACCTCGGTGCCGCCGCCGGATGGCTTCAGCCCGTCATTGAGGCCCTGGCAGCGCTGGTCGAGGCTGACATTGCCGACCTCGTGGTTGATGCAGACGACCTTGAGTGTGCCTCCCTTGGCCAGCCGCTCGCCGGCCTTCTTGCCGGAATCATATTCGGAAACGGTGCCGACATAGAGCGTGGTGCCGAGCTCGGCGCCTTCCTTCTCGCCGGAATCCAGAACCACCATCGGAATATTGGCGGCAAGCCCGGATTTGACGGACTTGCCGAGTGCATTGGCGTCGGCGATGGAGACCGCGATGCCGTCCGGCTTGGTGGCGATGGCGGCGTCCAGAAGCCGGGCCTGCTCGACCACGTCGAAGACCTGCGGCGCGTAATATTCGACCTTGGCGCCGGTGAGGGCGGCCGCGTCATCGACGCCGCGCTTGACCACCGACCAATAGGGATCGGACGCCGACCCATGCACGACGAACGTGATGTGGACGTCCTTCGGATCCTTGAGGCCCGCGGCATATGCAATGCCTGTCATCAGGCCCGCCGTGACGAAGGCGCCCAATGCCGCTTTCAGAAGAGTTTTCATCTTATTCTCCCATTTGTCGTTGCAGTTCCAATCCCTCTGGCGCCGTTTTCCGGCCGCGACGATCGGCTCACGTCGCGGATCGGGTGGCCGCTTTGCGGGCCTTTGCCGACGTCAATCGCTGTTCGCCCGCGTTGTTGCGGGCTGATGTTGACGATCGCCCGGCCGAGAGTGCTGCGCGAAGCTCCTCGCGCAACGGCTTCATGCCGATGACATCGATCGGCTGTGCGGCGAGCCAGTCGCGAAAGCCCTGGTCGCGGAACAGGTCGTACTCTTCGGTGCGGATATAGGCGGAGCGCGGCTCGATCAGCTCGAGTTCACCGGGCGCGTTGCAATGCAGGCAAAAGAAAGTCAGGCCCTCGCGCACACCCTCGATGAGCGCTTTGTAAACGGGCTCGATCGGCCTGGAGCGCGGCCGGCCCCAGGTCGTCTGGATGGCGGCGTCGAAAATGGCAAAGCCGCCGGCGCGGGCCAGCGCCACGCCGCGCTGGAACGCCTCCTCGGTGACGCCGACCAGATTGTCGTTGGGGGAATAAGCGGACAGGGTCTTGGTCAGCAGCACGGGCAGCTGATATTCGAGCCCGAGCTTGATGTAGATGTCGCAAAATTCGGGCGACAATGCTGCGCCCATATGCGCGTCGAGGTGGGTGACGTCGATGCCGGCGCGATAGGCGGTGTCGATCTGGGCGCGAAGCTCGGCCTCGACCGCCTGCGGCACCGCCTTGCGGCGCGTGGTCGCCACGTCGGGCCATAAGAAGCCGAACTCGTCGGTCAGGCCGGCCGCCCGCGACGGCGCGGTCAGCGGCCGCCATTTGTAGTGCTGTTTCTCGCTGTTCAGCGTCAGGTGGACGCCAAGGTCAAGGCCAGGGTTGGCTGCGGCGCTTTCGGCCATTTCGAGGAACCACGGGCACGGCACCATCACCGCGCCGGAACTGCAGACACCTAGCCCGTTCAATTCGAGAAAGGCGCTGTTGGCGCCGTGGCACATGCCGACATCGTCCTCGTGGAGCACGATCCGTTTGCTGGAGCCGGCGGCGTTCACGAATGTCGGCCTTTCCGCCGGCGCGCCGGTCTCGAGGGTCTTCCAAAGTGTGTCCCGTATCTCATGGAACCAACCGTTTGCCCAACTGGCCGGAATGGAACGCCGAAAGCTGGCTTTCCGACAGGGCCACTTTGGCGAATTCGGATGGGTACGATTTGCCTGCCGGCTGAGACACTTAGCTGCCGATTTCCCCAATCAGGGTTCAAAACCACTCATAGGAACCGTCTTCCGGGCGCAGATGGCTTGGTCGAATAGCGGCGGAGTGGTTCTTCCAAACTGTGCCCACAAGCCTACAGCTGTCCACACCATCAAGCGACCCACATACCAAGTGACCCAAACTACCAAGTAACTTGGAGGCCTGCCATGTACACCGCCGGCGAAGAGGAAATCGAAGCCATTGCCAGGGTGATCCGCTCGGGCGCGCTGTTTCGTTACGGCAAGGACAGCGAATGCGACCGCTTCGAGGCCCGCTATGCGCAGCATCTTGGCGTCGAGCATTTCGCACTGGCCGCCAGCGGCACCTATGGGCTCGCGGCCGGCCTGATCGGGCTCGGCATCGGTCCGGGGGACGAAGTGCTGGTGCCCGCGCACACCTATATGGCGACAGCGACCGCGGTGCTGTCGGTCGGGGCCATTCCCGTCATCGTCGACATCGACGAGAGCCTGACCATCGATCCCGTCGCCTTGCGCGATGCCATCGGGCCGCGCACCAGGGCGGTCATCCCGGTGCATATGTGGGGCGCGGCCTGCAACATGAATGCGATCATGGACATTGCTGCCAAGCGCGGCTTGCTGGTGCTCGAGGATGTCTGCCAAGGCATCGGCGGCGGCTATGAGGGCCGCAAGCTCGGCTCGATCGGCCATGCCGGCGCCTATTCCTTCAACTACTTCAAGAACATGACCTCGGGCGAGGGCGGCGGCATTGCCACCAGCGACCCGAAAGTGGCGGAGCGGGCGCGCTGCGCCATCGACCCTTGCCATTTCTACTGGCAGGGCAGAAGCGACAGCATCAAACCCTTCGCCGGCATCGGCGCGCGTGCTTCCGAACTGATGGGGGCGATGCTCAACGTCCAACTCGATCGACTGGACGGCATCATCGAGGCGATGCGCGCCGAGAAGAAGATGGTGCTGGCCGGCACCCGCCATCTCGGCAATCTCGGTCTGACACCGTCGCCGATGAACAGCCCGGACGACGATTGCGCCGCACAGGTGATGTACCTACTGCCGAGCGAGCAGGCGGCGCAGACTTTTTCGAAGACCATTCCGAGCGTCGTTGCCGGCAAGACCGGCCGTCACAATTTCACCCAGTGGGACCAGGTGCTGATGCATGAAGGGGCGCATCATCCGGCGCTCAATCCTTATGCATTGCCCGAGAACCAGGACCTGCGGCTGGATTACGCCGACGACCTCGGCAAGCGCTCGCTCGACATCCTCAATCGCACGGTGATGATCGCCATGAACCCGGCGCATGACGATACCGATATTCAGGACATGATCCACAACATCGACGCGGCGGCGCGGGTGGCGCTGGAAAATGCTTCGCTGGATGATGTCGAATTGCGCAAAGCGGCACCGGTTGATCTGCAGAAGTTCGACAGTGTGAACTAGACCAGTTCCGACGCGGTTTGCTACCCTGCGGCCGAGTTCCTTGTCCGGCGGCCGGGCGAGGATTCCGGCCGGCATAACCGGTCGTCAAAAAATCCGCAGGCCCGTGTCGGATAGGCCGGGCTCCCGCTCGTCCTAGGGGCATCGATCACCAACACGGAGGATTAACGATATGCCCGGCACCGTACGTCTGCACCGCGTTCTGACAACCAGCCCGGAGAAAGTCTACCGCGCGTTCCTCGAAGCGGATGCACTTGCGAAATGGCTTCCGCCGAACGGCTTCACCTGCACGGTTCATCACTTCGAGGCGAAAGTCGGCGGTACGTTCAAAATGTCCTTCCGCAACTTCACCACCGGCGACAGCCACTCGTTCGGGGGCGAATATGTCGAGCTCGTGCCCAATGAGCAGCTGCGCTACACCGACCGGTTCGACGACCCCAACCTGCCCGGCGAGATCGAGGTGACCGTGACATTGAAGAAAGTGTCGGTCGGCACCGAAGTGAATATCACGCAGGCCGGTATTCCAGATGCCATCCCGGTTGAGGCCTGCTATCTCGGCTGGCAGGAGTCGCTGCGAAATCTGGCGAAACTCGTCGAACCCGAGATCAAGCAGTAGGGTAAGCGCGCGCGGCTGATCCGTGGGGGCGATCTCTTCGCGCCAAGAGAGCGAAGCGGGCGCTGCCTTGGCTGCATCGGCGTCGCTAGCCGGGATCCTAGGGATTCCCGATCTTGCCAGGCAACATGCGCCGGCGCCGGAAAGCCCGGATTGGCGAAGCCTGGCTCTAGCTTCTGTCCAACCTTAGGAACGCGGCGCGCAGCGCCAGCACCGCGCGCAGGATCTGGCGTTCGTCCATTGCCGCATAGCCGAGCAGCAGGCCGTGCTCGGGTTCTGTGGAATGGTAGTTGATCGAGATGCCCTGGACGTCGAGCCCCTCCTTGACGGCGGCGGCGATCACGTCGCTGTCCTTGTAGGGCCTGACGAAGCTCGCCAGCAGCTGCATGCCGGAATCGTTTTCCGTGACGGTCAGCCATTCGGCCAGATGCTCCTGGCACAGCTTGACGAAGTTCGCCTGCCGGCGCGCATAGAGCCGGCGCATGCGTTTGAGGTGCGTGGCGAAATAGCCCTGCGTGATGAAATCGTTGACCGTTGCCTGCAGGATCAGCGGCGCGAACTGGCCGGTGATGCTCACCGCCCGGTCGAACGGCACCGACAGTTCGCGCGGCACGATCAGATAGCCGATGCGCAGCGCCGGGATCAGCGTCTTGCCGAAGCTGCCGATATAGACGACGCGGTCGGCATGATCGAGCCCGCGCAGCGCCGGCACCGGCCGGCCGCGGAACCGGTATTCGCCGTCATAGTCATCCTCGACGATCCAGGCGCCGTTGCGTTCGGCGATGTCGAGCAACTGCAATCGCTCCTCGATGCGCATGATGGTGCCGAACGGCCATTGGCAGGATGGCGTCACATAGATCAGCCGCGGCGGCGGCAGCTCCGGATCGGCAAGATGCCAGCCACGCCGGTCGACCTTCAACGGTGCCAGCCTGGCGCCGCTGGCGAGAAAGGCGCTCTTGGCGCCGAGATAGCCGGGCTCCTCCATCCAGACATGGTCGCCTTCGTCCATCAGCACGCGCGAGACGAGATCGAGCGCTGCCTGCGCACCGGTGACGATGATCACCTGGTCGGCGGTGCAGCTGATGCCGCGCGACAGGCCGATGGTCGAGGCAATGGCCTGACGCAGGCCGGGGTGGCCGGCAAAGGAGAGATAACCAAGCAGGCTCTCGTCGCGGCTGCGTGCATTGCGCACCAGAAGGCTTGACCAGATGGTGAATGGAAACGACGCCGTTTCAGGCACGCCGGGATGGAAATTGATGACGCCGGCATTACGCGGCGGTTGCGGGCCGTTGACGATGGTCTGGCCGCGCCGCGACAGTTTTTGCGGCGCTGCCAGTCCGGCGCGCAGCGATGCCAAGGGACGGTTCTGCTGGATCGGCGCTACCCAGGTGCCCGATCCGGCGCGCGCCTCGATAAAACCTTCGGCAAGGAGCTGGTCATAGGCGGCGATGACCGTGTTGCGCCCGACCTTGAGGTCTTCGGCCAGCGAGCGCGTCGACGGCAGCAGCGTGTTCTGCGGGATTTGGCCGTCAAGGATGAAGCGTCGCAAGGCGCCGTAGATCTGACGATGCATCGGTTCTTCCGAAGCGCGGTCGACCGACATGATGTCGAGGGAAAGGCGCATGTGGTCGGCCAAGGCACTATCCCCCGACGAACCGGGCGGCGCGGGCGATCTTTTCCTCGTTGAGCCGACAGACGGTATCAAGCACCAGTCGCCTGGTTTCGGGGTGGACCTCGCGGCTGTTCTTCAGCGCGCGATGAACGGTGGCGGCGCCAAGTTCCGCCTTCTCGGCAATCTCCCGGATGGTGCAAAGCCGTTCCATGCCAAGCGCAGCTTCGAAAGCCATGTCGCTCCTCCTCGGTTGCATCAAGGCACGGCTTCCGGCCGGCCTCAAGCTCGAACGTCGGGGTTTGAAATCCAGAGCCGGGATTCTGCGATCCGCGCCGCGCAGGGAGCAAGGCGGCGCGGATCGCCGGGCGCATTCGCGTCGCTAACCCCATCGAGGCGCGCGCCCATTATGTTCCTCCGGCTCGCAATGCGGGCCGGTCAGTTTGCCTGCCGCGTTGCCACTTCGAAGCCGGCCTGCCGGGCGGTGGCGAGCAGCGAGAAATAGCCCTTGCTGGCATAGGTCAGCGGATGCGCCTTGGCCGGATCCTGCTCAGCCTCGACAACGATCCAACCCTCATAGCCGCGCGCGGCGAGGGGTTTCAGCAATGACAGGAAATCGACCGAGCCATCGCCGGGCACGGTAAAAATGCCGTCCACTACCGCCGCCATGAAGCTCATGTCCTCGCGGCGTGCCTTTTCCAGGACCGCCCTGCGAACATCCTTGCAATGGAAATGCACGATACGATCGAGATGCCGCTGCAACAGCGATTGCGGGTCGCCGCCCGAAAACAGGCAGTGGCCAGTATCGAACAACAGTCCGACGCTGTGCCCCGTCGCCGCCATCAGCCTGTCGACTTCATCGTCCGTCTCGACGATGGTGCCCATGTGGTGGTGGAAGGCCATGCCGACCCCGAATGCGGCCATGCGGGTGGCGAGGGCGGTCAGTTTCTCGCCATAGGCCCGCCAGTCGCCGTCGCCGAGGCGCGGACGCTCGGAGATCGGTGCGAAAATGCCGTCATGGCGACCGCGCGAGGTGTCGGCGTAGACGACGATCTTGGCGCCGAGGTCGCGCAGCAACGCCAGATGCGGGGTAATCGCCGCGAATTCCTCTTCGACCGTGCGGTCGAGGATGCGGCCATCATACCAGCCGGAGACGAGTTCCAGGCCATAGGAGGACAGGAGCGGCCCAAGCACCTCAGCCTGGCGCGGAAATTTCCCGCCGAGCTCGGTGCCGCGATAACCGGCCTGTGCGGTTTCGGACAGGCAGGTCTGCAGCGGCGTGTCGCCGCCAAGCGCCGGGACGTCGTCATTGCTCCAGGTGATGGGATTGATGCCGATCTTGACCGTCATGACGCCAGGCTTTTGCAGGCTTGCGAATGCAAGCCAGCCTGCAGACTGGCGACAAAGAGGCCCTGTCACTAGGTCCAGTTCAGCCTGATTTGGCAGAACCAATCAATAGTGACCGATTCTAGTCTTCCTTTGGGCGGCCAAAAAGGACGCGCAGTTCGTCCTTTGCGTCCTCCAGCACTTTCTTCTGCGCCGCCGGCAGGTTCTTGCCGGCGCGGTTGATGTAGAAATTCAGCATCGACATGGCGGATTGAAACGGCCCCGCCTTGCGCCGGTCGCTGTGCTCGGCCGACCGCCTCAGCGAGGCGGCGATCTTCCTCGGATCGTGGGATTCGAAGATGTGCTCCTCGAGATCCAGCGCGTCGCTATGCTCGGTGACGTCGGCAGACCATTTCCGTTGCGCGGTCATGGCAAACTCCTTCCACAAGCTCGTTCGAAAAGAAAACGCCCTATGGTGCGCCACTGTTCCACTTCGGCCCGCATCCCTGGAGCCACGGATTGGCCCGTCGTGGCGCTGCTCCGCGATGCGAATGCGCTGATAGTGGTCAGAACCGCCGATTTAAGAACTGCGGACAGGAAACGTTCTTGACCCCCATCGTCTCAAACCAGGCAGCAAGTTCCGGCATCGACAGTGCCTATGCCTGGATACGGCTCGGCGTCTCGATGCTGCTGGCAACCATAGGCGGGGTCGGCATGTGGGCGGTGGTTGTGGTGCTGCCCGCCGTGCAGGCAGAATTCGGCGTCGATCGCGCCGCTGCCTCGATGCCCTATACTGCGACCATGGTCGGCTTTGCCGCCGGCAATGTGCTGTTCGGCCGCGCCATCGACCGCGTGGGGTATTGGGTTCCGGCGCTGATTGCCGCGATTACACTTGGCGCCGGCTTCCTGCTGGCGTCGCTGACCAGTTCGATCCTGCAGTTCACCCTCGTCCAGGGCCTGTTGATCGGCGTCGGCTCGTCGGCGATCTTCGGGCCGCTGATTGCCGACATCTCGCACTGGTTCAACCGGCGCCGCGGCGTTGCGGTGACGGCTGCCGCGTCCGGCAACTATCTCGCCGGAGCGATCTGGCCGACGGCGATGCCCTATGTCATGCAGACCGAAGGCTGGCGCTTCACCTATGCCGCGATCGGCGTCGTCTGCCTGGTCACCATGGTGCCGCTGATCCTGCTGCTCCGGCGCGGCGCACCGCCCCACGCGGCTCCCGGATCGCCGGGCAGCCGCGTGGTCCAGCCGATCTCGCTGTCGCCGGCGGCCTTGCAGGCGCTGCTCATCGTCGCCGGACTCGGCTGCTGCGTGGCGATGTCGATGCCGCAAGTCCATATCGTCGCCTACTGCATGGATCTCGGCTACGGCGTGGCGCATGGCGCCGATATGCTGTCGATCATGCTGGCGGCGGGCGTCGTCAGTCGGCTTGGCTCGGGCTTCCTTGCCGATCGCATCGGCGGCGTCAAAACCCTGCTGATCGGCTCGGTGCTGCAATGCCTGTCGCTGTTGTTCTACATCCCGTTCGACGGGCTTGCCTCGCTTTATGTCGTCTCGCTGGTCTTCGGCCTGTCGCAGGGCGGCATCGTGCCCTGTTATGCGATCATCGTGCGCGAATATATGCCTGCCAAAGAGGCTGGCCAGCGCGTCGGCATCGTCATGATGGCGACCATCTTCGGCATGGCAATCGGCGGCTGGATGTCGGGCTGGATCTACGATTTGACCGGTTCGTATGCCGCCGCGTTCCTCAACGGCATTGCCTGGAACCTGCTGAACATTTTGGCCATGGTGCTGCTGCTGTGGAAGGCCCGGTGGAGCGCTGCTGTGACGGCCTGAAGCACGGCGACACGGGCACAGTCTCTCCGGCGGTCGCTTGACAATAGCCGAGGGCTGCGCGACGCCAGACAAGGTGTGGCAACGGGTTGGCAAGGCAGCAGTGGCAAAGACCCTGAACATCGTCTCACGGTCGCGTCTGGGCGGTTGCCCGGCGTCGGGACGAGTATAGTGATCAAGCCGCGCTCGCGCCGCGGCGGCGGCCGCCCGACCATCGCCGACGTCGCCCGCAAGGCCGGCGTCGGCGCCATTACCGTATCGCGCGCCTTGCGTGAGCCGGGGCGCGTCTCGGAAGATCTGCGCCGCCAGATCGAGTCTGCGGTGAACGAGCTCGGCTATGTGCCCGACCCGAATGCGCGGGCGCTGGCGTCGGCGCGCGCCGAGGTGTTTGGCGTCCTGGTACCGTCGCTTACCAACAACGTCTTTGCCGAAGTGGTGCGCGGCATCTACGACAGCCTGTCGGACGGCCCTTTCCGCATCCAGCTCGGCAACACCCACTATTCCGGCCTCGAGGAAGAGCGGCTGCTGCAGGTGTTTGGTCCGCAACGCCCGGCCGCGCTGATCGTGGCCGGCATCGACCAGACGCCGGCCTCGCGAAAACTGCTGGAAACGGCAGGCTGTCCGGTCGTGCAGGTGATGGAGACCGGGCCCGATCCGGTCGACATGATGGTCGGTTTCTCACATTTCGAGGGCGGCAAGGCGGCGGCGGAACATCTGATCGAGGCGGGCTATCGCCGGATCGGCTTCATCGGCGCGCGCATGGATCCGCGTTCGCAGCGGCGGCTTGCCGGCTATCGCGCGGCGATGGAGGCGGCCGGCCTGTTCGATCCGAGGCTCACCACCACGACGCCGGTGCCCTCCAGCGTGACACTCGGCCGCGAATTGTTCCGCGACGCGCTGGCCAAGGTGCCGAGCCTCGACGCGGTATTCTGCAACAATGACGATATCGCGCTTGGCGTGCTGTTCGAATGCCATCGCGCTTCGATCGCCGTGCCGAAGACGATCGGCATCGTCGGCTTCAACGATCTGGACATGATGGAGGTTGCTTTCCCGTCGGTCACCAGCGTTCGGACCTATCGCTACGAGATCGGCCGGCGGGCTGTCGCTATGGCGCTTGCGGCTATCGAGGGCAACAGGCCGGAGCAGCGGGTCGTCGACCTCGGCTTCGAACTCAAGCGACGTGAAAGCACGGCGCGCTGAAGCGAGCTCAACGCAATGTAAATGGCGCTTTACATAACGTCATGGTAGCGCTACCACTTTCCACGGTCGGAATTTCGCCTCGAAGAGCGGAGTCTGTTTATTATACATAAGCGACAGCTCATGCTTGTTTATTATGTATAATATGATAGTTTTTTGCGGGATTAGCCGGGCAATAAAGGAGGAAATCGGGTCGGCATTCGGCCACCTGAACGCGCAACGGGTAAGGCGGGAGGTGCCGGGCCGGGAACGCGCAAATTCATCGACGTAACAACAAACAAACTGCAACTGGGAGGAATATCGATGATCAAGTCACTCGTTGGCGGTATCGTTGCCGCCACTGCTTTTGTCATGCTGAGCTCGTCGGCGCTCGCCGAGCCTGAAATCGTCAAGGGGCCATCGGCCGAGCCTGAGTGCTTCGCACCCTGGTCGGCCGATACGCAGTTCTTCAAGTTCCCCAAAAAAGACGGCCCATACCGCATCGCTCTGGCCAACGGCTACATCGCCAACACGTGGCGCATCCAGATGGTGCAGACGGCGAAGGCCTATGCAGCGCAGCCGGAGGTCGCAGCCAAGCTCAAGGAATTCAAGGTGGTCTCGACCGGCGAAGACGTGCCGGCCCAGATTTCGGCAATCAACAATTTCATCGATTCCGGCTATGACGCGATTGTCGTCAACGCTCAGAATCCGACCGCATTCGGCCCTGTCATCAAGCGGGCCAAGGAAGCCGGCGTCGTGCTGGTCGCTTTCGACAACATCCTCGACACCAAGGATGCCATCAACGTCAATGTCGACCAGAAAGGCCTTGGCGAATTGTGGGGCAACTGGCTGGTCAAGCACGTGCCGAACGGCGGCAAGGTGCTGGAAGTGCGCGGCGTCGCCGGCACGTCCGTCGACACCGACCGTCACAACGGCATCCACGAGGTTCTCGACGCGTCCGGCAAGAAGTGGGATGTCACCGAGGTCGTCGGCAAATGGGATGACGGCGTTGCGCAAAAGGCTTCGGCCGACGCCATTGCCACCAATGGTCCCTTCGACGGCGTTACCGGGCAGGGCGGCGATACCGGCATCGTGCAGGCGATGATCGATGCCAAGCATCCGTTCGTGCCGTTCGGCGGCGAGACGGAGAATGGCTTCCGCAAATTCTGCGCCAAGTTCGCCGCTGACGGCCTGAAATGCTCGTCGGCCGGTACCGGCCCGGCCCAGGTTGCGGTTGCCATCAAGACAGCGATCGCGGCACTTGAAGGCCAGGTCGTGCCGCAAGCGGTCAAGCTGCCGCTGGCGATCGTCGAGGATCCGAACTTCAAGGCAGGCCAGGATTACTTCCCCGACCAGTCCGACAATTTCTTCGTCGGCAATTCCTTCCCGACCTGCGGCATCAATTTCACGGCGCAGGAAATCATGGGCCAGAGCAAGGAAAACCAGTAAGCTCCAACAGCCCGACGCCGCGGCAAATCCCGCGGCGTCGGCGCTCGACATCCTGATTGCCAAGCGCCTGGGGAGGGCCGATGGACGGTGCGGTTCCGCTCTTCCGCATGGAAGGCATATCCAAGCGCTATGGCGGCGTGCGGGCGCTGGAAAAGGCCGAGCTGTCGGTCACTCCAGGCAGCATCCACGCCATTCTCGGCGAGAACGGCGCCGGCAAATCGACGCTGATCAAGGTCATGGCGGGGGTCGTCGCGCCCGACGAAGGCCGCATGATGCTGGACGGAAGCGAAGTGACCTTCGCTTCGCCGGCCGCCGCCAACCAGGCCGGCATCGTGTGCATCTTCCAGGAACTGTCGCTCGTCCCCGAACTCAGCGTGGCTGACAACATCGCCATTTCCGATCCGCCCAAGCGTTTCGGCATGATCGACCGCAAGGCACAGCGCCGCGTTGCGGAAGAAGCCCTGGCTCGCGCCGGCGCCTCCGATATCCATCCACTGGCGCTGGTCAAGGATCTTCCTCTTTCAAGAAGGCAGATGGTCGAGATCGCCAAGGCACTGGCGCGCAAGCCACGCATCCTGATCCTCGACGAGGCGACCTCGGCTCTGACCGCCGCCGACGTCGCCAGGGTTTTTGCCGTGTTGAAGCGGTTGCGTTCGGAAGGGCTGGCGCTGCTCTACATATCGCACCGCATGAACGAGATCGCCGAGCTGGCCGACCAGTGCACGGTGTTCCGCAATGGCCGCAATGTCGCCAGCTATGCGGCCGGCACCAAGAGCGACAATGAGGTCGTGGAACTGATGATCGGGCGCGAATACAGCCACATCTTTCCGCCCAAGCCCGCGCGGGCGGCTGCTGCAGTTACGCCGGTTCTCGAGGCGCGCAGCCTGTCATGGACGGATCGGCTGCACGATGTCTCGCTGTCGGTCGGGGCGGGCGAGGTGGTTGGGCTTGGCGGCCTCGACGGCCAAGGCCAGCGCGAATTGCTGCTCGCCTTCTTCGGCGTGCTACGCGGCCTGTCAGGCCAGATCCTGATCGACGGCAGGCCGGTGGCGATCGCCAGCCCGGCCGCCGCGCGCGATGACCGGATCGGCATGGCGCTGATCCCGGAGGACCGCAAGACCGAAGGCTTGATGCTGCCGATGACGGTGCGCGAAAACCTCTCCTTCGCCGCCCTTGACCGGCTGTCCAGGGCCGGCATCATCGATCGCGCCGCCGAGCAGCGGCTGATCGACGACATGGTCGGTCTTCTGGCGATCAAGACGGCCGGCCTCGACATTCCGGTCGGCGCGCTGTCCGGCGGCAACCAGCAGAAGGTCGTCATCGCCAAATGGCTGATGCGGCAGCCGCGCATCATCCTGCTCAACGATCCGACACGCGGCATCGATGTCGGGACCAAGCAGGAGCTTTACCAATTGATGCGCAAGCTTGCCGACGGCGGCGCGGCAATCCTGTTCTATTCGACCGACTATGACGAGCTGATCGGCTGCTGCGACCGGGTGCTGGTGCTCTATGACGGCGCGGTAAAGCGTGAACTGGTCGGCGCCGAAATCACTGAGCGGGCGCTGATCGCCAGCGCGCTCAACATTCACGAAGAGATGCCAAAGCAAGGAGCGGACGCGTGAAGGATTGGCGCTACTGGCTTGCCGAACAGCGCGGAACGCTGCTGGCGTTCGGCATCTTCGTCGTCATGTTCGTCATCTACACCTCGAACCATCCGGCGGGCTTCACCGCCAACGTCGTACAGACGGCTTCGAACAAGGGCGTGCTGCTCGCCTTCGTCGCCATGGCGCAGACGCTGGTGGTGATCACCGCCGGCATCGACCTCTCCGTCGGCATGATCTTCACGCTGACCAACTGCCTGGCGTCGTGGCTGGTCGTCGGCACCGGCATCGAGACCGCCTTCGGCGTCATCGCCGTGCTCGGCACCGGGCTGCTGTGCGGGGCAATCAACGGCGCCATCGTTATCTATGGGCGCCTGCAGCCGATCGTCGCCACCATCGCCACCGGCGCGGTCTATTTCGGCATCGCGCTGCTGCTGCGGCCGTTTCCGGGCGGCTCGGTCAATGAGGGGCTCGCCGACGCGCTGACCGGGCGCCTGTTTGGTATTGTGCCGGCGAGCCTGGTGGCGCTGGTGGCGGTCGTGCTTGTCGTCTGGGTGCCGTTCAGCCGGTCGGTGCTCGGCCGCGCCGCTTATGCAGCCGGCTCCTCGGAGATGGCGGCCTACATGTCCGGCGTGCCGATCCGGCGTGGAAAGTTCGCCGCCTATGCGCTTGCCGGGCTGCTTGCCGCGATCGGCGGGCTGTTCCTGACGTTCTTCACCTATACCGGCGATGCGGCCTATGCGAGCGGCAACGCCTATACGCTGTTTTCAATCGCCGCGGTCGTGCTTGGCGGCGTGTCGCTGTTCGGCGGCAAGGGCAGCGCCATCGGCGCGATCTTCGGCGCGCTTGCCTTCCGCACCATCGGCGACCTGCTGTTCGTCTTCGATTTCGATCCGCTCTGGCAGCCTCTGTTCCAGGGCGTCATCCTGCTGATCGCGGTCAGCCTCGGCGCCTTCGCCCTGTTCCGGGTCCGCAACCGGCTGGAGTGGTTCCTGTGAGCGAAACGACTGTGAGTGGTCTCGCCGGCCGCATGCCGAAATTCCTCCGCCGCGCCGACCCGGCGGTGCTGACGGCGTTCGCTTGTATCGTGCTGCTGCTTTTCCTCGGCAGCCTCTATTCGCGCAGCTTCCTGTCGCCTGAATACCTGTTGCAGCAGCTCAAGGTGGCCTCGTTTCTCGGCATCATCGCCACCGGCATGATGCTGGTCATCCTGCTCGGCCAGATCGACCTGTCGGTGCCATGGTCGGTGGCGGTCGGCGCAATGATGGCCTGTGCCGCAGCCGCGTACGGCCCTGTCGGCGTGGTGCTTGCCATTCCGTTCGGCATCTTCTGCGGTGTCCTGATCGGCATCGTCAACGGCATTGGCGTCGCCTATCTGCGCATTCCCTCGATGATCATCACGCTCGCCACCAACGCGGTCGCGCAGGGGCTGATGGTGGTCTATACGGGCGGTTTCTCGCCGCAGGATTCGGCAACCGGTGCGATGCGCTATCTGGCGACCGGCTTTGCCGTTCCTGGCGTGCCGAACGCAGTTCTCATCTGGGCGCTGATCGGCGCCGCAATGGTGTTCGTGCTGACCCGCACCGGCTTCGGCCGCACTGTCTACGGCATCGGCAACCGCGAGCGTGCCGCCTATCTTTCCGGCATCGACACACGGCGCGTGGTGATGATCGCCTTTGCGGTTTCGGGCGGGCTCTCGGCCTTCGGCGGCGTGCTGTTGGCCGGCTATGCCTCCAAGGCGGCACAGTCGATGGGCGATGCCTATCTGCTGCCGTCGATCGCTGCCGTGGTGCTCGGCGGCACCTCGATCCTCGGCGGACGGGGCTCGTATCTCGGTACCGTCGCCGGCGTCATCCTGATCACGCTCCTGCAATCCATCCTTTCCGTCATGCAGATGCCGGAGGCGGGGCGGCAGATCATCTACGGCGTCGTCATCGTCGCCATGCTGCTGCTCTATGGCCGCGCGCCGGCAAGCCGCTGACCTGCATGACCGGGAACGACGTGTCATATAAGCCGGCGAGCACTGTTCGAACGATACCCGCCATCGTGGTGATGGGCGTTGCCGGCTGCGGCAAGTCGGTCGTCGGCGAAGCGCTTGCAGCGGCATTGGGCGCCCTCTTTATCGAAGGCGACAGGCTGCATCCGCCCGAAAACGTCGCGCGCATGGCGAGCGGACAACCGCTTACCGACGCGCTGCGCGCAGGCTGGCTCGACGCGATCGGCCAGCGCATGGCCGCGTCGATCGCAAGCGGGCAACGTGTGGTCGCCGCCTGCTCGGCGCTGAAGCGCAGCTATCGCGATCGCCTGCGCGGCTTTTGCCCGGATATCGTTTTCGTCTATTTGGAGATCGACCCGGCAACGGCGATGCGGCGCGTCGGCAATCGCAAGGGCCACTTCATGCCGGCAAGCCTGGTCGACAGCCAGTTCGCCACGCTGGAGGCGCCAGCGACGGACGAGGCGGCAATAACCTTGGATGGCACGCGTCCGGTCGCCGACATCGTCGCGACTGCCTTGAGCTTGCTGGCACGCTAGTTTAGCGCCTCGTTCAGTCCTGCAACTTTCGAGATTGGCTGTCATCCCTGGATTTCGCCAATCACAATGGTGAAGAGCGTAGAACTCGACGCGTGTGCTTGCATCGCTCTATGCCTCATCGCCATCGTCGAGCAAGCGGGTGGCGCGCCAGCGGGTGAGCACGATGTTGGTCTGTTCGATGACGAAGAAGCGCGCGGAATCGCGGTCATAGCCTTCGGCCAGCAGCTTTTCGTAGTCGGTGTGCATATGGCGGATGTGGGCTATTGTCGCCAGCCATACGGCAATGCTCGGTGGCAAGGTCTTCATATGCACGGCGCCGGCATCGGCACGGATCTTTTCCATGTCGGCATAGGGCGCCAGCGGCAGGAGCGCTGTCAGTGCCTTGGCGATGGCGCGGCGGCGGCCGGTCGGGGCGCTCACTGCTCATCCGATCTGGGTGACTCGTCCCGCCCGGCCATGGTCGCCTCGGCGAAGGCATCGGTCGAAGCGAAATAGGGCTTGATGTCGATGACCGGCGTGCCGTCGAGCACGTCGATGGCGTCGAGATCGATGCGGCCGATATCGATGTCGACGGCAACCAGCCTGGCTACATGCAGCCCAATTGGGTTCGGCCGGGCAGGGGAGCGCAGTGAAAAGACGCCCTTCGGTTCAACTGCATGGCGGGGTTTCTGGACAATCAGTTGCCGCGGCGCATGGTGCAGCCAGGACAGGATGATCACGTGGCTGGCGCGTTCCAGCCCAAGCAGGCCATCCCGGTAGAGCGGGTCGATGACCAAGTGCGCCGGCTGTCCTGTCTCCCGCGCGGCCCTCATGTTTTTGGGGCAGGTTTCCCGTGTCGTCCAAGGCGAAGCGATGCGGCCGATGAAGACGACACGGCCATCCAGCGGCATCGTTTCCGGGTCGGTTTCCAGAAGCTTTTCGCCGCTGCGCGTTTCGAACATGGTTCTCGCCTCGATGCTTCCGGCTTTGCGCGATCCGCCACGCATGCGTCATTTTCTTGTCCGGAAGCGACATAGCGCTTGCAAGCCTATCAAAATCGACATAAACATATGTTTATATCTTTTCAAAGAGAATGCTCGCATGCATGTCGCTCTCGACACGATGGTAGATACATTGAAGGCGGCAGCCGAATCCAGCCGGCTGCGTATACTGGCGCTGCTGTCGCGCGGCGATCTGACCGTTTCCGATCTCACCGAAATCCTCGGCCAGTCGCAGCCGCGCGTCTCGCGCCACTTGAAATTGCTGCTGGAGGCCGGGTTGATCGGCCGCTACCAGGAGGGTTCGTGGGCCTTCTTCCGGCTTTCGGATTCCGACTCCTCGCGCGATTTCGTGCTCAGGCTGGTCTCCGGCATCCGCGGCGCCGATCCGCAGGTCGAGCGTGATCTCGAACGGCTGGCCGCGGTCAAGCGCAAGCGGCAGGACCGGGCTGCCGAATATTTCTCGGTCAACGCCGCAAGCTGGGACCACATCCGCTCGCTGCACGTGCCGGACCGCGCGGTCGAAGCAGCACTCGTCAAGCTCGTCGGCAAGCGGCCGTTCCAGTCGATGCTCGATCTCGGCACCGGCACCGGACGGCTGCTCGAGATATTTTCGCCGCTCTATCGGCGCGGTGTCGGCATCGACATGTCGCGCGAGATGCTGACGGTGGCGCGCGCCAATCTCGACAAGGCCGGCGTTTCGAATGCGCAGGTGCGGCAGGGCGACATTTTTGCGCCGCCGGTCGAACGCGACGCCTTCGATCTCGTTACCATCCATCAGGTGCTGCATTATCTCGACGATCCTGCCCGCGCCATCCGCGAGGCGGCGCGGCTGTTGCGCCCGGCCGGCCGGCTGGTGATCGTCGATTTCGCGCCGCACACGCTGGAGTTCTTGCGCGACGAGCACGCGCATTTGCGTCTCGGCTTCTCCGACCGGCAAATCGGCGACTGGTTTTCCGAGGCTGGCCTCGATCTCGAGGACAGCCAGGAATTCGAGCCGCGCGGCGGCAACGAGGCCAAGCTCACCGTCAAACTCTGGCTCGGCCGCGATCGGCGCATGCTGATTGCCGAGCCTTCCAACGACAGACAACCGGCCAATGCGTATCCGATAGGGGAAACCGCCTGATGAACCAGTTCCGCTTCTCCCGCCGCCCCGACATCGGCGACAAGGTCAGGGTTTCGTTCGAGTTCTTTCCGCCGAAAAACGACGAGATGGAAGCAAGGCTGTGGGATACGGTCACCCGGCTGGAGCCGCTCAAGCCCAAATTCGTCTCCGTCACTTATGGCGCCGGTGGTTCGACCCGCGAGCGCACGGCCCGCACCGTCAAGCGCATCCTCAACGAAACGACGCTGACGCCGGCGGCGCACATGACTTGCGTCGATGCGGCGCGTCACGAGGTCGATGCGGTGATCCGAGAGTTCGCCGATATGGGCGTCAAGCGTTTCGTCGCCCTGCGCGGCGATCCGGCCGAGGGCGTCGGCGCGGCCTACCGGCCGCATCCGGAAGGCTATGCCAATGGCGCCGAGCTGGTCGACGCGTTGAAGGGCGCCGGCGATTTCGACATATCGGTCTCGGCCTATCCGGAAAAGCATCCGGAAAGCCCGGATTTCGCCACCGACTTCGACATGCTGAAGCGCAAGGCCGACAATGGAGCGACGCGGGCGATCACCCAGTTCTTCTTCGACAACGATCTTTATGAACGCTATGTCGAGCGGGCACGGCGGGCCGGCATCTACATACCGATCGTGCCGGGCATATTGCCGGTCCACAATTTCACCCAGGTCGCCAACTTCTCGGCGCGTTGCGGCGCCTTGGTGCCGGCATGGCTGGCCGAGCGCTTCGATGGGCTGCAGAACGACCCGCAAACGCATGCGCTGGTGGCGTCCGCGGTTGCGGCCGAGCAGGTGCTGGACCTTGTCGAGCGCGGCGTCGGCGATTTCCACTTCTACACGATGAACCGGGCCGATCTGGTCTTTGCCATCTGCCACATGATCGGCATCAGGTCGCACGAAGTCGAGGCAGCTGGATCGGCCGCGGCGTAATGCGAAATGTCAAAGATCGGGGGAATGCAAAAGGCCGGGCAAAATGCCCGGCCCTTTCAATGGTTGTAGTATTCGGTGCTGGTCTTCCCCCGCTTAGCGGCCTTATGGAAGGACGCCCATAATGAGGGCGCCGATGAATGCAAACGCAGCACAAATCATCAATGCGTTGATCGGCCTCGTCAGTCCCATGTCATAGCCTCCTCTTAAAGAGCTATGGCGAGAGTCTAGGGTCATTTGTGCCACAGGCAAGCAGAAACTTTGCTGCAATGCGACGAGATTGTGGAATTTGCGACCTGCCGTTTGCCGTTAGGCATTGAAACTCTTTGTCAAAAGCCGGCTCGGGACCTGTGAATAATCTGTGGCAAAGCCGGGGCAGTAACGAGAATGGCAGCGCTACCGCTCCAGAAATCGGATTCGATTTTCGGACCGACTGAAGGTTCGGAGCGTCAGAGCGTCCTTTGCATGTCCAACCGGGTGCTGCACGCCATACGAATGCGATGGGGCAACCAGCAGCGCGTTGTGAGGATAGCCGGGACTTGCATATCCTGCCAATTGGCAGTATATTGTCTGCCAAGTGATGGAGGTTGGAATGAGTGTCGCTTATGCGGTTCGCGATCCTGCAAATCAGGCTTTGCCGGCAAATCTGGCGGATGCATCGGCACGGGCGCGGCTCACGCCAGCGGCTGTTGCCGGCATCGTCAGGCTCGCAGACATCTGGCATCTGACCAGCACCGAGATCTGCACCTTGATCGGCGACTTATCGGAGAGAACCTGGTTCCGTATGAAGAAAGGCGAGTGGGAGGGCGTTCTCTCCCAGGATTCGCTGACACGCATCAGCGCCCTGATCGGCATCTTCAAGGGACTGCGGCTTCTGTTTTCCGAAGCGCTTGCCGATGAATGGGTGCGGTTGCCGAACAAAGGACCTCTGTATGGTGGCCGGCGCCCCCTGGACGTGATGATCGAGGGCGGCATTCCGAAGCTGCTGCAGGTTCGCCAACACATCGACGCTTTGCGTGGCGGACTTTGAATGCAGATGCCGCCGCGCGCTGACATTTCCCAGCGCGACACGATCCGGCTGATTTCGACAGGCAGGCTCAAGGAGCCGGTCCTGATGCCGTTGGCCAGGAATCATGGAGATCTGGAGGACCTTGCGGAGCTTGAAGGAGCCACCAGCGGCCGTCTTCAGGCGCAGCAAGGGGGATTGCCCGACCTCGATCCGCGCGAACTGGTTTTCGGGAGGCCGGGCTACACCTTCATCAATGCGGCGTTCGCTTACACCCGTCCGGGCGGCAATCGTTTCAACGATGATGCCAGGGGCGTCTGGTACTGTGCGTTCGATGCGGAAACCGCGCTCGGCGAGGTCTCGTTTCATCTGACGCGCGAACTTGCCGCGATCGAACGGTTCGAAAACGTCACCGACTATGCGGAGCTCGTTGCCGACTTCATAGGCTCGTTTCACGATCTGCGCGGCGCTGAGTTCAGCAAGGACCCGGTGCTCGATCCGGATACAGCCTTAGCCTATCCTGCCGGTCAGGCGCTGGCGAAGCAACTCCGCAAGCAAGACCCCGCGACCGGTTTTGTCTATCCTTCCGTGAGACATGTTGGCGGGACCTGCCTTGCCGCCTTCCATCCAGATCTCGTTCAGAATCTCCGGCAAGGCGGTATCTGGCGTCTGGAATGGCAGGGTTCATCTGTTCCGGCGATCACGCCCATATAGCGCCATCTCTAACGCCGCCCGAACAGGCGACCGTCGATGGTGACGAGGCCAAGCGCAATCAGCGCCATGCCGCCCAATTCGAACAGTTCGAGCCGCTCGCCCAGGAACAGGAAGCCGAGCAGGATGGCACTGGCCGGCACGATGAGCGTGACCAGCGAGGCGTTGGTGGCGCCGGCCGAGGCGACAAGGTTGAAATAGAGGATATAGGCGAACGCGGTCGACAGCAGCGCCAGCGCCAGCACCGCCGCCCAGACCGGCGGCGAAGCCGAAAACAGATTGGCGGTCCCGTAGGTGAACAGAACGACCGGGATCATGATGATGGTCGAGCAAGTCAATTGTCCGGTGGCAATGACCGGTGACGGCACACCCTTGAAGCGGCGGGCAATCATCAGCGCAATCGCATAGGATAGTGACGCTCCGATGAGCGCGAATTTCGCCCAGACCGGGCCGCCGAGCCCGGCGACGAGGCCGGGACCGATCATCACCGCCGTTCCCGCGATACCGAGGGCGATGCCGGCAAGCTTGTTCCAGGACAGCTTTTCGTCGCTGGTCAGGGCGTTGGCGAGGATCAGCGTCCAGAACGGCGTCGTCGAATTGAGCACCGAGGCGACGCCGGCGCCAAGCTCGGTCTGGCCGGCAAAGATCAGCGAGAAAGGGATGACATTGTTGGCGAGCGCCAGCAGGAAGAACAGGCCGGCATGCGGCAAAGCGAGGCGAAAGGATGGGCCGCGAACCGCAAGATAGAGCTGAAGTGCCGCCGCCGCGATGGTGACGCGGAACAGCACCAGCACCAGCGGAGGAAGTTCCGCCACCGCAATGCGGGCAAAGAAGAACGAACCGCCCCAGATGGCGCCGAGCAGCAGAAGCTGCGCCCAGTCCTTGAGCACCATCGGCCCGCGCATCGTGGTGGTGGCAGCTATCGCCATTGGTCGTCCTCCCAGACGAGATGCCTTGCTCTTCAGGCGTCTGTTCACGCCATACCCGATCCGGCCGCAAGGGCCACCCGAAACCTGAGCGATGGCCTAGCTCGCCCATAACCGGCGTACAGAAAGGCGTAGCGCCGCGAAGCCGGGGCGGCGAGACATAGAATTGTTTTCATTAGCCGCTAGCTTGGATTAATTGTGCGCAGCCTCAGTCAAGGGATTCGTCCATGCAGCGATTCGAAAATGCCCGCGAGGCAGCGCTGGCGCTGCGCCCGGACGATCCGATCTATTGCTTCCGCCCGCAGGTGCTGAAGGCGGACGCCAAACAGTTCATGGGCATGTTTCCCGGCAAGACCGCCTATGCGGTCAAGACCAATGGCGAGCAGATCGTGCTCAACGCACTGGTCGAGGCCGGCGTCAGCGCCTTCGATGTGGCCTCGCCCGGCGAATTCGCTGCCGTGCGCGCCGTCTCGCCGGACGCCGAGATGCTCTACATGCACCCGGTCAAGGCGCAGTCGGACATCAGGCTGGCGCTGGAAAAGTACGCCATTCGCGTCATTTCGCTCGACCATGAGGACGAAATCACCAAGCTGACCAGGGTGGTGCGGGCGCTCGACATCGATCCGGGCGCGATCACCGTGTTCGTGCGCATCCAGACGAAAGGCTCGGCGGCCTACGAACTGTCGAAGAAGTTCGGCGCCGGACCGGCCAATGCGGTGGAACTCGCCGAACGGCTGAACCGGACCGGCTACAAGGTCGGGCTGTGCTTTCATGTCGGCAGCCAGATCGAGGATCCCGACACCTATGAGCGGGCGCTGGCCTCCGCCGACTGGGTGCGCAACCGCGTCGGTTTCGACATTGCCGGGCTCGATGTCGGCGGCGGCTTTCCGGCCGAATATGGCCATGACCCGAACAGCCGCAAACCGGAAATGCCGTCGCTCGGCCAGATCATGTCGCGGTTATCGGGCGACCTCCAGGAGTACCAATTCGACCAGATGCCGCTGGTGGCCGAGCCCGGCCGAGTGATCGTGGCGCGCTGCCTGTCGCTGATCGTGCGCGTGCTGCTGCGCAAGGGCAAAAGGCTTTACATCAATGACGGCATCTGGGCGTCGCTGTCGGATTCATGGACCGGCAAGATCACGCTGCCGGCACGCTTCATCCCCGATCCGGCGATCCGCTCGCGCAATGGCGAGGACAAGACCATCGTGCCGTTCAAGGTCTGTGGCGCGACCTGCGATTCCGTCGACATATTGTCGCGGCCGTTCTGGCTGCCCGAAACCGTCGATACCGGCGATTGGATCGAGATCGGCCATATCGGCGCCTATTCGTTGTCGCTCCGAACACGGTTCAACGGCTTCTATCCCGACACTTTCGTCGAGGTGGCGACGCCATTCGACGAAGGCGATGCCCCGCAGGGGTTTGCCAGCCTGGAGACGATGGCGGATTAGTTGATGGTGAATAGCGAATAGTGAATAGTGAATGGAAGTAGTTCTTGCGTTCCGTCCGCTCCGGTGAATCGTCACCATTCACCATTCACCATTCACCATTCACCATTCACCATTCACCATTCACCATTCACCCGCGTCAGGCTACTCCGCCGCCGGCCTGGATGTTCTCGCCGGTCAGCCAGCGAGCTTCGTCCGAAGCCAGGAAAACCGCGACATCGGCGACGTCGCGCGGCGCTCCGATCCGGCCGAAGGGCGACATGCCGGCGGCCACGGCCCGGTCCCGCTCCGGAAGCAGGTCGGTGTCGGTGAAGCCTGGCGAAAGCGCATTCACGGTAACGGCGCGCGGGCCGAGTTCGCGCGAGAGGACGCGGACGAACTGCACGACGGCTCCCTTACTGCCGAGATAAAGCGCCGTGTGCGTGAAGAACATCTTCGTTCCACCGGTGGAGACGGCAATGATGCGGCCACCGTCGCGAACGCGGCGCGCCGCTTCCTGAAGCGTGAAGAAGGTGCCCTTGGCATTGGCCCCGAACACATGATCGAAGTCCGCTTCGGTGGCCTCGACGAGCGGCTTTATGACGGCGACGCCGACATTGGCTACGACGATGTCAATCGGCCCCATCTGCCGTTCGGTTTCGTCGAACAACTTGCGAATGTCGGGGATGCTGGAGACGTCCGCCTGGATGGCGACGGCTTTTCCGCCAATCCCTTCAATGGCGGCAACGACTTCCCTGGCTGCTTTCTCGTTGCCGACATAGTTGACGACTACGGCAGCACCCTTGGCCGCGAGCCCCTCGGCGATGGCGCGTCCGATGCCGCGCGAGCTGCCGGTCACAAGTGCGGTCTTGCCTTCGAGTGGACGATGCATGGCTGTTCCTTCGTCTGGCTACGGCCGCCTCGATCGAGCGGCGTTCCGGGGAAAAGCTAGGGGCATGCTATTGCTCAGAGAATAGCCTATTATCTAACTGACTTGTTAAGCCTGAGGTACATAATGCGAGGAAGCGAGTTTTCCGAACTCACGGCATTTGCAGCAATCATCGAAGAGGGAAGCTTTGTCCGCGCCGCGGCCAAGCTCAGGATTTCGCCTCCAGCACTCAGCCAGACGATACGTGGGCTGGAAGAGCGTCTCGGTATCCGCCTGCTTAACCGCACCACGCGCAGCATGTCGCCGACCGCTGAGGGCGAGAAGCTGTTTGCCCGCATCGCACCGGCATTCGGCGAACTGGAAGGCGCCGTCGCGGACGCGCATGCATCACGCGGCCGGCCAGCAGGCTCGCTGCGCATCAATGTTCCGCGCATCGCCGCCACGCGTTTCATCGCGCCGATCCTCGGCGATTTCCGCCGCGCCTATCCCGATATCGCCCTCACAATCATTGTCGACGACATGCTCACCGACATCGTCGAGGGCCGCTTCGATGCTGGAATCAGACTGGGTGAGCGGCTGCACAAGGATATGGTGGCTGTGAAGCTCAGCGAGGAGCTCGAGATGGCTGCAGTGGCGGCGCCGAGGTATCTGCAGCATCACCCGATACCCCGTCACCCCGCGGACCTGCATCAGCACCAGTGCATCAATTTCCAGTGGCCGAGCGGCGGCAATCTCTACCGGTGGGAGTTCGCCCGAGGCCAACGTGCCCTGGAAGTGGCCGTCAGCGGTGGCCTGACGGTCAACGATACGGACCTGATGATCGGGGCGGTTCTGGATGGGGTCGGCGTGGCGTACATGCTGGAATACCAGGTCCGGCCGTGGATCGAAGCGGGAAAGCTCATCCGCTTTCTCGAAGCCTGGTCGCCGAGATTTCCGGGTTTTTATCTATATCACGCAAGTTCCCGGCAGGTTCCCGCGCCGCTGCGAGCCTTCATCGATTTCTTGCTTGCCAGGCGGTGATGTGAATAGTGAATAGTGAATAGTAGTAGCTCTGGTGTTCAGTGCGGCTCGGGTGCTATTCTTTTCACCATTCACCATTCACCATTCACCGCCCTCACAGCCTCGCCAGCAGCTCGAGCGTCGGCCAGCCGTCGACCGGCAGGCCCAGCCGCATCTGCTCCTTGCGGATCGCCTCGCGGGTGTTGGTGCCTAGGATGCCGTCGACGGTACCGACGTCATAACCTTTCGCCTCGAGCTTGGTCTGCAGCGCCTTCATCTCGTCGCCGTTGAGGCCGGGTTCCGGGTTGCGCGGATCGAATCGCGGCGCGCCCCCCAGCCGGGCGGCAAGATTTGCCGCGGTCAGGGCATAGGTGAAGGATTGGTTCCACTCGAGATAGACGTCGAAATTGTCGTAGGTCAGGAAGGCTGGCCCCTTGCGACCCATGGGCAGCGCCAGGCCGGCCTTCAGGCCGTTGTCGAGAAGCGGCGTGCCGTCTGGCCTGGTAACGCCCCACTGGGTCCATTGCATCAACGGCAGCTTGTTGGTGCGTCCCGTCTGCTCCCACGGCAAATCGTCGGGCACACGGACTTCCTCGATCCAGGGCTGGTCGCGCTTCCAGCCGCGCGACTGGATCTTGCTGGCCGTGCTCATGATCACATCAGGCGCGCTGCCGCGCAGGTCGACCAGGCCATTGCCGTCGCCGTCCACGCCGTGGCCGAGATAGTCGGAAGGCAACATCTGCGTCTGGCCGATCTCGCCGGCCCAGGCACCGGTCACGTCGGCCGGCACCACGCCGCGATCGATCAGCATCAGCAGCGGCACGATCTGCGGCCGGAACAACTGCGGGCGGCGGCAGTCATGCGAGAGGCTGACTAGTGCGTTCAGTGTGTGGAAATCGCCTTGCACGGCGCCAAAATCGGTTTCCAGGGCCCAGAAAGCAGCGATGACCGGCGCCTGCACGCCGAATTCGCGATCGGCGCGGGCAAAGATCTCGGCATATTTTTGCAGATTGGCCGCGCCTTGCTTCAGTCGATGCGACGAGATCATGCGGTTCGAGAATTCGATGAAGGTCTGGGTGAAGACGCCCTGGGCGCGGTCGCGTGCCAGCGCCTTCTCATCGAGGGTGGCGTTTTCCAGCGCATCAAGGCCGGCAGCGCCGACGCCGGCCGCCCTGGCCTCCGCCGCCACGCCCTGCTTCCATGCCTCGAAATCGCCGCCGCATTGCTGTGCCGCGGCCGGCACGGCGGTCAGGAGCAGCGCCGCGAGAATTCCAAAGCGCGATCGCATCGCCATCCTTCCGAGAAGATTACCAGCGGTTGCGGGTATTCGTCATTGGCTGTGTCGAAAAGCAGGCGGCAGGCCTGGTGTCAACGGGTGTTCTGCCGCAACCACTTCTTCCAGGCGGCTTCGGAGCCGTTGAAGACGTTGATGTCGGCGTTTCCGGCCATGCCCGGCACGACGCCCGTTCCGGTATACTGCCAGAAGGTGAATGGATGGCTGCCGTATTTCTGGCGCGGGTGCCCGGCGACGGAGCGCAGCCAGTAGGGGTAGCCCCGGAAACCCGATAGACCATTATCTTCGAAGAAGTCGACCGACGTGTAGATGATCGGCTTCTTGCCGTAGTGTTTTTCGACGATTTTGAGGAATGTGCTCATCTCGCTGCGTACCGTGGCGGAATCTGGCCGCAGCTTGCAGGTCGGCGATTTCGGGTTCCATTCCATGTCGAGAACGGGCGGCATCGCCGAACTGTCTTTGGGCACGTTCTGGATGAACCAGCGCGCCTGGGTAGCGGCCGGCGTGCAAAAGTAGAAGAAATGATAGGCGGCACGGGGGATACCCGAGGCCTTCGTGCGGCTCCAATGCTCGTTGAAAGCTTCATCGAACCGGTCTCCGCCTTCGGTAGCCTTGATAAAGGCAAAGGAGATGCCGCTGGCCCTGGCCGCCGGCCAGTCGATCGATGTCTGGTATTTGGAGACGTCGGTGCCGTGGACGGCGTAGCTCCACGGTGCGCCGCTATCCCATTCATGCGGGTCGGAATCGGCAAAACGGGGCGCGCGTACCGCAACCGTCGGGGCGCTGGGCGACGACAGCGATGGCGTCAGATCATCGACCGTCGAGCAGGCACCAAGCAGCATCAGCGTGATGAGGACCGCGAAACGGCGCATCGCTACTTCCCGAGCCGGTTTCAGCCGGCCGCTGATGGGTCTTTCCGCGGGTGGCCCCTCGACCGGGCGCGACGCGTTTGAAACTGACTTACGCGAAGCGCCTGGATCTTCGTTTCATGCATTCCCAAACCGTTGCGCAGTTTGGGACACATGCATGCAAGCCCAGCCGGACGATCACCCCACAGAATCGCCCAGTCCCTCGTGATCGCCGATCATGGTTGATATTCGGTTGACGGCGCTCGACAAGAGCCGCGATTTTGCCGAAACAATGGCGGCAAATCGATGACATAGATCGCGCTCAGGGGGAATTCGAAAAAAATGCAGATCCTTCTGAAGTTCGTCAAATGGCTGCTGGGCCTGGCTGTGCTGGCCGCCGCGACACTCGCCGGCTGGCTGTATTTCGCGCCGCCGGAACTGATCCGCGTCGGTTCCGGCTATTCGGCCAAGATCGTCTGTTCGAACGTCTTCATCGCAGGACGAGACGCCGACGACGTGCTCGCCGTCGATGTGCAGGCGCCGGGCCATCCGCTGCTGAAGCTGATGAGAGTGTCGGTGGACAAGGAGGAGGGAACGGTTTCGGCGGGCCTGTTCGGCGTGCTCGGCAAGAGTGTCGCGGTCGCCCGCGACGGGCTCGGCTGCGCCTCGGTTCCCGACAGCGATATTGCCGCCGCCAAGGCTGTCGCGGGAGTTGCACCGACGCCGGCGCCGCTGCCCGATGCGATCTGGCCGGAGGGCGACAAGGCCGATGCCTCGCAGAATCCCGAGGTCACGGCAATCCTCGACGATCAGGCATTGACCGGTGCTGGCATGCGGGCGGTGGTGGTGGTCAAGAACGGCCGCATCGTCGCAGAGCGCTATGGCGACGGCTTTTCCGAAAAGACCCCGCTACTGGGCTGGTCAATGACCAAGACGGTGAATGCGGCGATCGTCGGCACGCTGATGAAGGACGGCAAGCTGGCGATCACCAACCAGGGCCTGTTTCGACCCTGGCAAGCAGATGGCCGTGCCGTGATCAGCCTCGCCGACATGATGGCAATGTCGAGCGGACTGGAATTCAACGAGGATTATGGCGACGTCGCCGATGTGACGCGCATGCTCTATCTCGAACCGGACATGGCGGGCTTTGCCGGATCCAAGCCGCTGACCGGCGAGGTCGGCAAGGTGTTTTCCTATTCGAGCGGCACGGCGGTGATGCTGTCCCGATTGTGGCAGGACGCGATCGGCGACAAGGACAAGGCGCTGGCGTGGCCGAGGATCGCGCTGTTCGATCCGCTCGGCATGCGGAGCGCGGTGCTAGAGGCCGACGAGCACGGCACCTTCGTCGGCTCGTCCTATCTCTATGCCACGGCACGCGACTGGGCGCGCTTCGGCCAATTCCTGCTGCAGGGTGGCGTCTGGAACGGCAAGGCGATCCTGCCCGCCGGCTTCGTCGACTGGATGCGGGAACCGGCAACTGCCTCGAAGGTCTACGGCAAGGGACAATTATGGATCGAAGGGCCAGGCGACGAGGAAAGTCCCGGCGCCGGGACTGCGGCAGGCCTGCCCGGGGACAGCTATTGGATGGAGGGGCATGACGGGCAAACGGTTGCCATCATTCCCTCCGAGCAGCTGGTTGTGGTGCGGCTCGGCCTGACGCCGGCCAGGCTCGGCTACCGGCCGCAGGTAATGGTGGCGGCGCTGGTCAAGGCGCTGCATTAGGCTGTATCGATATTCAGGTGATACCGGCCTGCAAACGGCGGTTTCCTGCGCTTCCGGCCTTCGCCGGCCAAAGCACTCATGAGCGGTCGTGGCAGTTAAGGCTACGGCCGGCGTAGGCCGGTGCTCACGTACCCAAAAGTACGCCCCGCGCCGGTTCTCGGAGCCCACCGTTTTCGACTCGGCCTGACCTGAATCTCAACACACCCTGGCTATCGACCTAGGCCGATCACAGCGAGCCACGCATAGCCGCGATAAAGCGTTTGGAAACGGAAGCTTGCACCGGTTCTTGCAGATTCCGAATCCAGAACCGCGCGCAGCGATTGACGTGGCTCGACATGGAATTTTTTCAGCCAGCCGCGCAGCAGCGTGCGGAACCAGCGGGGCAGGGCCTCCTGCTGGCCGAAATCGACGATATGCAGCGAGCCGCCAGATGACAGGGCAGCAAGAGCCGCGGATACCGTCTTCTCCCAGCCGGGGATCATCGACAGCGAATACGAGACAAAGACGCGGTCGAAATTTTCGACGCCGAACAGCGCCTTTGCGTCGAAATCCGTGGCATCGCCGCGCGCCAGCGTGACGCGGCCGGAGAGGCCTTCGCGGGCAAGGGCGGCGGTGGCCGTCTCCAGCATCTCGGCCGAAACATCGAGGCCGAAGAAGCGCGCGCCGGGATAGCGGCGGGCGGCAAGGATGATGTTGCGGCCGGTGCCGCAGCCGAGCTCGAGCACGGTGCCGCCGGCCGGCACATCCAGGCCGGCGATAAGCCGGTCGCGACCGAGCAAATAATATTTGCGGGTCAGGTCGTAGATATGACGCTGCCAGCGGTAAACGCCGTCCATCAGCTCGGCATGGCTGGCCGGCAACTCGGTCGTGCTCATGCGCCCTGCTTCACGTAGAGATGAAAGCCGCCATAGATCGCCGAGCGGTCGCGCGCCGAAAACTCGCGCGAGGCGTCGTTCTCGTAGCGCCACTGGTCGAGCAGCGAATTCGAGACGCGGCCGGGCAGCAGGCTGGGTTCCGCTGCGGTGCGGAAGATGACGCGGGCGCCGGTGGAGGCGGTTCGGGTGATCTCGGCCCACAACCCGTTGAGCTGGTCGTCGGTCATCCAGTCCTGTGCATCGAGCAGCACGAAGCGATCCACCGAGCCCGCATCCTTGCCGGCAAGGAACTCGATCAGATTGGCGTGGTGGATGGCCACGCGATCGACATTGTTGCGGATCGTCTGGTAGTTGCGCTTTTCGAGATAGGCGGGCAGGGCGGCCTCGCCGGGATTGGGATAGCGGCGGGCAAAAGCCTGCCAGGCGAAATAGTTGGTCTTCAGCGGAAAATCGCAGGCGAGCTTTTCCAGCCGCGCCTTGAGCACGCTGGCCATGGTGCCGTCACCCGAGGTGATCAGCGAATCGTACTGGGCCGGCGGAATGCCGAGGCCGAACAGCGAAGCTTTTCGCGAAGTCGCCCATTTCAGCAGCGGTTTTTCGAAGACCGGCGCCAGCTCTTCGTCGAAGAAGCGGCGCTGATCGGCGATGCTCTTGGCGTCCATGATGTCGGCCGGGTCGACGCCGAAGAATTTTGCGGTGCGATGGCCCATGGCGATGAACAGGCCAAGCAGGCCGGTCTGGTAGAAATTGCGGTCGAAGACAGCGATGCGGCGACGGCCGCGCCAGCTGCGGCGCTCCCAATAATGGCGGCTGACCGGGTCGAGATGCGGTGCGATGAAGCGGTCGTAGGCCTGCGAATTGTGCCCGGTCTCAGCCGCGCCGAAGAAACGGAACAGGTCGCCCTGCGACGGCAGGTGACGGACGGCTTCGAGCTTCATACGGTTCAGCGCGATATGGGCGGTGTTGAGGTCGACGGCATCGATCCTTTCCGGCGACCGGGTGAGATAGGCGAGGATGTTGCAGCCGCCCGAGGCAATGGTGACGATGCGGTGACCCTTGCCGAGCTGCATCGCGTCCATGTCGATTTCGGGGTCTTCCCAGATCTGCGGGTAGACAAGGCCGGAGAACAGGAAGGCGAACAAGCGCTCGGAGATGCCGGCTTTCGACAGCGGGCGGTTCTGGTAGACGGCTTTGCCAACTTCCTTGCCGCGGCGAAAAACCAGTTCTCCAGAAATGTCCGTCATGGCAAGGCGATTCCCCGTTTGCTTTGCCGCAAGCGGGTAGCGCAGGGTCATGACAGGCCGGTGACAGCCTGTTGACGCGAGTTCAGGCCTTGCCAAATCCACCAGGCGTCGGCGTCGTCACGATGACTGCCTCGCCGGCGTCGAGGATGGTCTGATCGCAGGCCTTCAGGACCTCGACGCGGCCATCCTTGCGCCGGACCTTGGTCGAGCCGGCCTCGCCATCGCCGCCTCCGTCCAGTCCCTGCGGCGGGCGGTTGCGATGCGAGGACAGGATCGCGCATTCCATCTTTTCAAGAAAGCGGATGGTGCGCTTGGTGCCGTCGCCGGCGCTCCATTTGCCTTTGCCGCCGGAACCTTCGCGGATATGAAAGTCCTCGAGCAATACCGGGAAACGCAGTTCCAGCACTTCCGGATCGGTCAGGCGCGAATTGGTCATATGGGTGTGGACGCCGGAGGTGCCGTCAAAGCCGCGACCGTCGTTCATGCGGCCGGCCGGCGAACCGGAGCAGATCGTCTCATAATACTGGTACTGCTTGTTGCCGAAGGTGAGATTATTCATCGTGCCTTGCGCATTGGCCATTGCCCTCATCGCGCCGAACAGCGCGTTGGTGACGTGCTGCGAGGTCTCGACATTACCGGCGACGACTGCCGCGGGATAGGCGGGCTTCAGCATCGAGCCGTCGGGAATGATGATGTTGATCGGCCGCAGACATCCGGCATTCATCGGGATGTTGTCTTCGACCATGACGCGGAAGGCATAAAGCACCGCGGCACGGGCGACCGGCTCTGGCGCATTGAAATTGTTCTTCATAACCGGCGACGTGCCGGTGAAGTCGACGGTCGCTTCGCGCTTTTGCCGGTCGACCGATATCTTCACCTTGATCATTTGGCCGGTGTCGGTCGAGTATTCGTATTCGGAACTGTCGGGCAGCCGCTCCAGCACGCGGCGCACGCTTTCGGCGGCATTGTCCTGGACGTGACCCATATAGGCTTCGACCAGATCGAGGCCGAAATGCGCGACCATCTTGCGCAGCTCGGCGACGCCCTTCTCGTTCGCGGCGATCTGCGCCTTGAGATCGGCGATGTTCTGGTGCGGATTGCGCGCCGGGTAGGGATGGTCGGTCAGCAGCGTCTCCACGTCCTTTTCGCGGAACCGGCCGCGATCGACGATGCGGAAATTGTCAAACAGCACACCTTCCTCATCGACGGTAGTGGCAAGCGGCGTCATCGAGCCGGGCGCGGTGCCGCCGATGTCGGCATGGTGGCCACGCGAGGCTACGTAGAAGAGGATCTCCTCCCCCCTCGAGGGGGAGGTGGCGGCGAAGCCGCCGGAGGGGGTCGTTGCGGCAGTGCTCGACGCATTTGTGGTGCCTTCTGAGAGGACCCCACCCGGCCGCTTCGCGGCCACCCTCCCCTCGAGGGGGAGGGAAAACACCGGTGTCACCACGGTGATATCAGGCAGATGCGTGCCGCCATTGTAAGGGGCGTTCAGGGCAAAGACGTCGCCGGGGTGAATGTCGCCGGAATTGAGCCGGATGATGGTCTCCACCGAGCGATCCATCGAGCCGAGATGCACCGGCATATGCGGCGCGTTGGCGACCAGCGCGCCATTCCGGTCGAAAACGGCACAGGAGAAGTCGAGCCGCTCCTTGATATTGACCGAATAGGCGGTGTTCTGCAGCGTTACGCCCATCTGCTCGGCGATCGACATGAACAGATTGTTGAAGACCTCCAGCATCACCGGATCGGCTTCGGTGCCGAGTGCGGCCTGCCGGTGCTTCTTCTCGATGCGGCGCATCAGTACATGGTCCTTGGCGGTGATCTCGGCCTGCCAGCCGGGCTCGACGACGATGGTCTGGTTCGGCTCGATGATCAAAGCGGGGCCGGCGATCTTGTTACCGGGCTTCAGCGTTTCGCGAGGGAAGATGCCAGCGTCGCGCCAGATGCCGTCGACGAAAATTTTCCGCGTCCCGGAAGGACTTGCGGCCTTGTGTTCAAGAAATGAATCGCTTTCGTCGCGGCCGGTGCTGCCGGTATCGGTACCTTCGACGCCGAGCGATTCGACGATCATCGGCTTGTCGTCATAGACGAAGCCGAACTGCGCCTTGTGCGCCAGTTCGAAGTCCGCCTTGGCCTGCGCAATCGAGCCGTGCCCAAAGTTCACAGGCAGCGCGGTATCGGTGCCGTCATAGCGGATCTGCAGCACCGGCTTCGAGGCGACCGCGTCTTCGGTGATGCCTTGCGCGGCGAGTTCGTCGATGACGGCTTTGCGCAGCGTTGCGATGAGCTCGTTGATCGCCGGCCCGGAATCGTCCGCCAGCGGCTTCAGCAGCGCCTGCTGGCGTGACGCAAACACCGAGGACAGGCCGATGCCGTATGCCGAGAGCAGGCCGGAAAAGGGATGGATCAGCACAGCCTCCATGCCGAGCGCATCGGCGACGAGGCAAGCGTGCTGGCCGCCGGCGCCGCCGAAACAATTCAGCAGGTATTCGGTGACGTCGTAGCCGCGCTGCACCGAAATCTTCTTGATGGCATTGGCCATGTTTTCGACGGCGATGGTGACGAACCCTTCGGCAACGGCTTCCGGCGAGCGGCCGTCGCCGATTTCGGCGGCAAGTGCGGTGAACATCTCGCGAACTGTCCGCACGTCGAGCGGTTCGTGCTGGCCCGGCCCAAAAATGGCCGGAAAGAAGTCGGGCTGCAGCTTTCCCAGCATGACATTGGCGTCGGTGACCGCAAGCGGACCGCCGCGCCGGTAGGCGGCCGGGCCGGGATTGGCGCCGGCCGAATCCGGCCCGGCGCGAAAGCGGCCGGCCTCATAGTGCAGGATCGAGCCGCCGCCGGCGGCGACGGTGTGGATGCGCATCATCGGCGCGCGGATGCGCACGCCGGCGACCTCGGTGTCGAAGGCGCGCTCGTAGTCGCCATCATAGTGGGCGACATCGGTGGAGGTGCCGCCCATGTCGAAGCCGATGACTTTGCCGAAACCGGCGAGTTTTGCCGTCTCGACCATGCCGACGACGCCGCCGGCCGGGCCTGACAACAGCGCATCCTTGCCCTGGAACATGTCGGCGGCGGTGAGGCCGCCCGACGACATCATGAACATGAGGCGGGGGGATTGGCCAATCTCCCCCCTTGTGGGGGAGATGCCAAGTGGCGGCAAAGGGGGCAGGGCAGAGGGGGGCGTGACAGACTGAGATGTTGGCGGGACAGCGCCCCCCTCTGTCGGCTTCGCCGACATCTCCCCCACCAGGGGGGAGATTGGCGCGGCACCCAGTTCCGCCGCAACCTTTTGCACATACCTTGCCAGGATCGGCGACAGATACGCGTCGACCACCGTGGTGTCGCCGCGGCCGACCAGCTTGATCAGCGGCGAGACCTCGTGGCTGACCGAGACCTGCGAGAATCCGAGCTTTCGACAGACTTTGGCGACCGCCTTTTCGTGATCGGGATGTTTCCAGGCATGCATGAAGACGATCGCGACCGCATCGATACCGTCAGCCTTGGCCTGTTCGATGGCAGGACGCACGTCGGCGATGTCGAGCAGGCGTTCGACACGACCGTCGGCGCGCACGCGTTCGTCGATCTCGACGACGCGCTCGTAGAGCTGTTCGGGAAGGATGATCTGCTTGGCAAAGATATCGGGCCTGGCCTGGTAGGCAATCCTCAGCGCATCGCGGAAGCCCTTGGTGATGAGCAGCAGCACGCGGTCGCCCTTGCGCTCGAGAAGCGCATTGGTGGCGACCGTGGTGCCCATTTTGACGTCGCCGATCAGAGCGGAGGGGATTGGGGCGCCGGGCTGGACGCCGAGCAGTTCGCGAATGCCCTGGATGGCAGCGTCGGCATAGGCTTCGGGATTTTCCGAAAGGAGTTTCCTGGGATGCAGCCCGCCTTCCGGGTCCCGGCCGATGATGTCGGTGAAGGTACCGCCGCGGTCGATCCAGAAATCCCATCTTGCGGTCATGGCAGCGCCTCCGGCATTTTCACTTTACGCATCCTGTTAGTGCTCAACGCTTTGTACGGCCAAGCGCTTGATGTTACACGCGGAAACGCAACGTTACGAAACTCATCATGACCTGATGCATTGTGTCCTCGATCGTCGCCGGTAACGGTGGCGTGATTAGAGGAGAGATATCATGAAGAAACTCATTCTTGCGTCGGTCTCGGCGCTTGCCTTGCTTGGCGTTGCGGCCTGCAGCGATAGCGGCACTGACAACACTACGACGCAGAGCACCAACCCGCCGGCATCCGACCAGACGATGAAGCCGGCTGCTCCTGACGCTAACAAACCTGCCGAGCCGGCCCCGGCCCCCGCTCCTGCGCCGGCTGCCCCTGCGCAGTAAATGAGGTGACAACCAAGAGAGGCCGGCCTCACACGCCGGCCTTTCTGCTGCTTACGATACCCGCGCCTTGCGGCCGAGTGCGCCGACGCTGGCGCCGAAACGACGACCCAAGGCGCCAATCGCTAGGCTCGCCGTTTGCGCGCCGAGGCTGCCGTCTGCGGATTTTCCATGGGTGAGCGCTAGCGCCAGCCGCCTCAGGCATTCCGCCAAATCGATTGGGCCAGCCCCTGCGGCACTGTCTTGGCTTGATAGCGATGGGCGGTTGGCCCTATGAAACCCTCATGTCGATTTGGGACCGCCTCGGCGACTTCGTCACACGCGTTTCATCTTCAGCGTCGTCAGGCGTCGCCGAAGTGGTCGAAGCCGTGCGCACGGTTTTCTCCGGCGATGCCGATCTGCGCCGGCGCGTCGCCTTCTCGGTGGCGATGATCGCGCTGTCGGCCAAGATGGCCAAGGCAGACGGCATCGTCACCCAAGACGAGGTGCGCGCCTTCCAGGAAATATTCGAGGTGCCGAAGGAACAGAGGCGCAATGTGGCGCGGCTCTACGATTTGGCCAAACGCGACATTGCCGGTTTCGAAACCTATGCCGAGCGGATGGCGCAGCTTTGCGGTTCGGGCCATTCGAATTGCCTGATGCTGGAGGACATACTCGACGGGCTGTTCCACATCGCCAAGGCCGACGGGCTGGTGCATGAGCGCGAGCGCCAATTCCTGCATCGCATCGCCGAGATCTTCCGCATCGATGAGGCGCACTACCAGAGCATCCTGGCGCGGCATGTCGATCTGGGCGCCGCCGATCCTTATGTTGTGCTCGGCATCGAGCGTGGGAAGCCGTTCGAGGAGGTCCGCAGGCGCTACCGCAAGTTGGTCTCCGACAATCATCCGGACCGGCTGATCGCACGCGGCCTGCCGCAGGAATTCATCAAGATCGCGACGACCAGGCTGGCGGCGATCAACGCGGCCTATGAGATGATCGAGCGAGGCCTGCGGCACGCATGAGCGGCTTTCCGCCCGACGAGCCGAGCGCCGAGGTTAGGGTATCGCCGAATTTCGGACCGCGGCGCGGCACGCTTAGACCCGATATGATCGTGCTGCACTACACCGGCATGGCGACCGGCGCCGGCGCCGAGGCATGGTTGTGCGATCCGGCAAGCGAGGTCTCGTCGCACTATCTGGTCCATGAGGACGGCCGCATTGTTCAGATGGTAAGGGAAAGCGATCGCGCCTGGCATGCCGGCAAGAGCTCGTGGTTCGGACAGAGCGACATCAACTCCTGTTCGATCGGCATCGAGATCGTCAATCCGGGGCATACTCTGGGCTATCGCAATTTTCCAAAACCGCAGATCGACGCGGTGATCGGCCTGTGCGTCGGCATTGTCGAGCGCCATTCCATTCTGGCGCAGCGGGTGCTCGCCCATTCCGACGTGGCACCGGGGCGCAAGGTCGATCCGGGCGAGAAATTTCCATGGAAAGTCTTGTTTGCCGCCGGTGTCGGCCATGTTGTGCCGGCAGCACCGATCCGGCGCGGCGCCGTACTGAAGCCAGATGATACCGGCGCCGAGGTCGAGGCGCTGCAGTCGATGCTGTCGCTCTATGGTTATGGCGTCGAGATCACCGGCGCTTTCGACCGGCAGACCGAAATCGTGGTCGAGGCATTTCAGCGGCATTTCCGGCAGCGCCTGGTCGATGGCATGGCTGACGGATCGACGATCCGCACGCTGGAAAGGCTGCTCGCTTCCGCAAGGATAGCCTCTCTCAAATAATCTTTTCCCAGATTAAAAGTTACAATCTGTTACCTAAAGTGACTTGCGCCGCCTTCTTTGGCGCCAATTCCGTCGTCAAAGGCGATCCGTACAGATTGTCGGACCTCTATCCCCCCCAGATGTTCCGATGTTGATTGAGGGTATCTGCGCGAAGTTCTTTGTGCAGATCAAACAGAACAGGATCACATGCAGAAATTGACCGTTTTAACGGCAGCCATTGCTGCCGGCGTAATGACTTTTGCCTTCAGCGCGGCGAACGGCGCACCGCTGAGCCAACGGGCCGATCAGGGCTTCAGTGCCGCAGCCGGCAAAACCGCCATGCCGAAAGGTGGTGCAAAAGTAGAGAAGACCACCACCGCAAAAGTGGAAAAAGCGGCCGCGGTAAGAACGAAAAAGCCAGTCTCCGCGAAAAGGCCGACCGCTGCGAGAAAGACAATCTCCAAACAGCATGTGAAGCGTAACCGCAAACGCATCGACCGTATGGCAACGGCGTCAGTCGCTCCGAAGAGCAGGCCAGCGCCCCAGGCGGCGGTTGTCGGCGGCAGCGGACAGTATTCGGCGATCATTGCGCGATATGCCGCCAGCTACGGCGTGCCGGTATCGCTCGCCAATGCCGTCATCAAGATCGAGAGCAACTACCAGCCGAACCAGGTCGGCAGCGCCGGCGAGATCGGCCTGATGCAGATCAAGCCGGCGACGGCAAGAATGATGGGCTATAGCGGTTCGGTTCAGGGTCTCTACGATCCCGATACCAACATCAAATACGGCATGAAGTACCTTGCCATGGCGCAAGATCTCGGCGGCGGCACGACCTGCGGCACGATCCTGAAATACAATGCCGGCCACGGCGCCACACGGATGAACCCGGTGTCCGCAGCCTATTGCGGCAAGGTCAAGGTGCAACTGGCAGCACTTGGAGCGCCCGCCTGACAAGCGATAACTTGCTTTTTCGTTTGCGTTTTTGGGCCTGAACCCCTTTATACGCCTTGCCAGCTGGCCGGGCGGCCGCACCCGCGAAGCCGAAAGGCTGCGGGTGAGGAAAGTCCGGGCTCCATGGAGACACGGTGCCGGTTAATGGCCGGCGGGGGCGACCCCAGGGAAAGTGCCACAGAAAGCAAACCGCCACGATCTAATCGTGGCAAGGGTGAAAGGGTGGGGTAAGAGCCCACCGCGCGACTGGCAACAGGAGCGGCACGGTAAACCCCACCGGGAGCAAGACCGAATAGGGGCGGTGCGAGGGGAAACCCTCGAGGGCTGTTTCCGGCTCACCGTCCGGGTAGGTTGCGTGAGGCGCATGGCAACATGCGCCCAAGATGAATGGCCGCCACGTTCTCGCCCCGTAAGGGGCGAGGGCCATACAGAACCCGGCTTACAGGCCAGCTGGCAGTTTCCCCGATAAAAGGAAATCTCCTGATATCAGCAGGTTACGTCTTCGGGCGCAGCCGTTGATTCACTTTTCGACCCGCAATCGAGCGCGACATTCCTTGAAAATGGTGCGATTAAATCGTACCAGTTGATGACGATATTCAGGAGCGCGTCATGGGACAGGTCGATAAACGCAGCATCACGCTGTCGCCGGAGTTGGCCGCGGCAGTCGACGACGTGGTCGCCGCCGGCGAATATGCCTCGGCGAGCGAGGTGATCCGCGACGCACTGAGACAATGGAAGGACAGGCGCGACCTGCTCGGCTACACGGTCGAGGAATTGCGCAAGATGGCGCAGGAGGGATCGACAGCGGACCGGCGCTGGACGGGCCGCCAATCATGGAACGGCTGCGCGCCAAATATCTAAAAATGGCCGAGGCCAAAGGCCTTGAGGAGTGAAATATCGCCTGCTTCCTCAGGCATTGATCGACCTCGAAGCCATCGTCGACTACATTGCCGAACAGAATCCAAATGCGGCGGTTCGCCTCGTGGATCTCTTGCAAAGGCGGTGGATTTGCTGACCCTGCATCCCTTCTCAGGTGCACCGCGCGAAGACATTGCGCCCGGCATCCGTCACCTGATCGTCGGCGAATACCTCACTTTGTATCGTGTCCGCGAAGAGGCGATCGAAATCGTTCGCGTTCTCCACGGCCGGCGCAAGATCGACGCCGGCGATCTGAATTCGTAGTCGCGCTGCTCAGGTGCCGATGCGGTCTAGCGACGCCTCGATCGCCTGCCAAAGCTCTTCCACCGGCTCGCAGCCGATCGACAAGCGAACGAAGCCGGGCGGAACGGCATCTCCCCTTTTTGATCGCCGTTCGGCCGAAGTGTGTACGCCGCCGAACGATGTCGCTGCCTGCATCAACGCGCAGTTGTTGATGAAATCCTCGGCCTTGTCCTCCGAGGCGAGCACGAACGAGATGAGAAATCCGAAGCGCTCCATCTGGGCGCGGGCAAGATTGTGTGATGGGTCGCTCTCCAGTCCCGGAAAGCGCAAGCCGCTGATTGCGCGATGGTCTTTCAGCCGTCGCGCTATCATTTCGGCGGAAGCGCACATGCGGTCGAAGCGCACGTCCAGCGTTTCGAGGCCGCGATGTACCAGCCATGCCTCGAATGGCCCGGGGATGGCGCCCGACGTCTCGCGCCAGTCGGTCACCCTCGAGATAATATCTGCGTTGCGGCTGGCGACATGGCCGAACAGCACATCGGAATGGCCGTTCGGCGCCTTGGTGTCGGCAGCAATGACGATATCGGCGCCGAGATCGAGCGGGCGCTGGCCGAAAGGCGTCATCGTCGTGTTGTCGACCACAAGCATCGCACCCGCTTTGTGCACGGCTTCGGCGACGGCTGCGATGTCGCATATGTCCAGTCCTGGATTGGCGGGCGTTTCGACGAAGGCAAGCCGGTATCCGTCAAAGCCGCCGTCGAGGAAGCTCGATGTCGGCCGGACATCGTACGCGACGCCGAAGGACTTCAGGAAACGGTCTGCCAGCGCTCTCGTCGTATGGTAGCCGTCGGACGGCAGCAGGATACGGTCGCCGGCTTTGAGCAGGCCGAAAAACACCGCCGAGATGGCAGCCATTCCCGAGGGAAAGGCGACGCATGGGGCGTCTTCCAGATGCGCCAGCATGTGCTCGACTGCATCCCAGGTCGGATTGCTGAAGCGGCCATATTGATCGTAGCCGGTGGCGTCACCCGGCGCGTGGAAAATGGCGGCCATGGTCAAGGGCAAGGGAATTGGGTCGCCCTTGGCCAGCCCGGCGCGACGCAGATGAGGAAGTGCCGCGGCGCGCGACTTGGCTGTTTCAGACATGGCTTCAAACCTCGTTACTGACCGGAAAAGGAGATGCCGAGGCTATGCGCGGCAACGATCCGCAGCAAGCCGCGTCCGGTTGGACCACACGGCTCTAAACCCTTCGTTAGGCTTAATGGAGGATAAAGACCGGAGTGCCGTCAAAGCTGCTCTCCCCAGTCGTGGCAGGCGCGTTTTGAAGACTGTTCCCGTTGACGCCCATAACACCCCATGATATCCCATTCCGATACTCAAGCCTTCGTTCCGTGTCAGGGTGAAGCGTACGCCAATCGGGCAGCCGCGGCGGCTGCGCGTTTGCCTGCGTTCGCCCGTCATAATGAAGTGGGTTTTGGACGGCGACCGGGCCGGGGCGGCGCGGACAGGAAGATGCAGAGGGGTGCGGCGGCGCAAGCGGCCGTAAGGCGTAATGGACCGGTTTCTGTCGAACGCGGTGAACAGGATCGATGCGAAGGGACGGGTGTCCGTGCCGGCGCATTTCCGTGCCGTTGTGCAGAAACGCGGCTATTCGGAACTTTATGCGCTACGCTGCCTGGATCGCCCGGCGATGGATGTCGGTGGGCTCGACCTGCTCGATCGCTACGAGCAGCGCATCGCGCAGGAAGACCCGTTCCTGCAGGCGGCGGACGACATGTCGTTCTTCTGCCATGGCGATGGAACGTTTCTGAAGCTCGACCAGGACGGCCGTATCACGATGAGCGATTTCATTCGCGAGCATACCGGCATTTCAGCGGAAGTGGCCTTCGTTGGCCGCGGCAATTTCTTTCAGATCTGGGAGCCGGGACGGCTCAGCGCCTATGGGACGGAAGCTCGCGCCCGGCTTTTGCAGCTTCGGCAGGGGACGAAGCCCGGGGAGCGGCCGGAATGATGGCGGGCGACGGCGATGAAGTTCATGCCGTTGGCGGACCAGCCCGTCACATTCCGGTCCTCCTTGCCGAAGTTCTGGAGGCGCTGGCGCCGACAAAAGGCGAGGTGCTCGTCGACGGCACGTTCGGTGCTGGCGGCTACACGAAGGCCATTCTGGCAAGCGGAGCCTCGGTCGTCGCCATCGACCGCGATCCGGATGCGATCGCGGCGGGGCGGACCCTTGAACAGCAGTCCGGCGGCAGGCTCAGGCTTGTCCAGGCACCGTTCTCAACGCTCGACGAGCAGGTTGAAAGTGCCGATGGCGTCGTGCTCGACATCGGCATCTCCTCCATGCAGATCGACCAGCCGGAGCGCGGCTTTTCATTCCGCGCCGATGGACCGCTCGACATGCGCATGGCGCAGGCGGGCCTGAGCGCCGCCGACGTCGTCAACACTTTCAAGGTGGGCGATCTTGCCCGCATCTTCGGTTTTCTCGGCGAAGAACGCCATGCTGGGCGCATCGCCCGTATGATCGAGAGCCGTCGCGAAAAACGCCCCTTTGAGCGCACGCTCGACCTTGCCGATGCCATCGAGACGCATATCGGCCGCGCGCCGAAAGACAAGATCCATCCAGCCACCCGGGTTTTCCAGGCGCTGCGCATCTTCGTCAACGACGAGCTCGGCGAGCTGGCAAAGGCGCTGTTTGCCGCCGAGCGCGTGCTGAAACCGGGCGGGCGGCTTGCCGTGGTGACCTTCCATTCGTTGGAGGACCGCATGGTCAAGCGCTTTATCGCCGACAGAGCTGATTCAGCGACCGGATCGCGGCACCTGCCCGAGGCGCAGGCGCGCACCGCCACCTTCACCAAGAAGGGCAGCGGCGTGACGCCTGGCGATGCCGAGATTTCGGCCAATCCGCGGGCGCGCTCGGCAAGGCTGCGCGCTGCGATCCGTACAGAGGCGCCGGCGCGCGCTGGTGATTTTTCGATTTTCGGCCTGCCAAAACTGCCTGGCCCAAAGCTTCCCGGTGCCGATCGACCGGGAGAGAGGTGAACACGTGTTTCGTACCAGCGACATAGTCCTGATCGCCGTCATGGTTTCGGCGGCTGCCTTGACCTACAAGACCAAGCGCGAGGCCGAGGAGCAACTGGCGGCAGTGCACAAGATCCAGGCGCAGATCCGTTATGAAGAGGACACGATCGACCTGCTCAAGGCGGACTGGAGCCTGCTTACCCAGCCGTCGCGCCTGCAGAAGCTCACCGAAATCTACAAATCGCAACTCGGACTCGAGCCGGTCAATGCGCGCCAGATCGTCGGGCTGGACGATCTGCCGGCCAAACCCGTCAACATCGAGGACCTTTCATCGCAGCGGCTGGGCGGCATGGCTGATATTGGCGGCAAGGATCCGGTGGTGACCGGAGGCATCGTCCAATGATCACCGGATTTCCAATGGCCGCCAGATTTCCACAGGTTGGCAGGCTGCTGAAGCGCGGTTCGAAGCCCGGCGCGGGCGGATCGATCGTGGTCGAAGGTGCCCGCAAGGCAACCGGTGGCAAGGGCAGGACCCGCATTGTCATGACGATGGCGGTGTTCTTCGGTATCTATTCGACCATTGCCGGGCGGCTGGTCTATCTGGGTTTCCAGAACCCCGACCTGTCGGGCGGGCCGCAGAGCCGGGTGACGGCATCGCGGCCCGACATCGTCGACCGTAACGGCGAAGTGCTGGCGACCGACATCAAGACGGCGTCGCTGTTTGCCGAACCGCGCCGCATCGTCGATGCCGACGAGGCGATCGAAAAGCTGTCGACGGTGCTTCCCGAGATCGACTACGAGCAGACATACAACAAGCTGAAGAGCGGCGCCGGCTTCGTCTGGCTGCAGCGGCAACTGACGCCGAAGCAGCAGGCCGATATCATGCAGCTCGGCATCCCCGGCTTCGGCTTCCGCACCGAAAAGCGCCGGTTCTATCCGGCCGGCGAAACCTCGTCCTACATTGTCGGCCTCACCAACATCGACAATCAGGGCATCTCCGGCATGGAGAAATACATCGACGAACAGGGCTTGAGCGATCTTCAGGCGTCGGGCCTGGCGGTGGCCAAGGATTTGAAGCCGGTCCAGCTCTCGATCGATCTGCGCGTCCAGCATATCGTACGTGACGAGGTCGCCACCGGCATGGAAAAGTACCATGCGATCGCGGCGGGTGCCGTCGTGCTCAACGTCAAGACCGGTGAGGTGCTGGCGATGGCGTCGGTTCCAGATTTCGATCCGAACAACCCCTATAACGCGCAGGACAAGGACCGGCTCAACCGTATGTCCGCCGGCCTGTACGAAATGGGGTCGACCTTCAAGAGCTTCACCACCGCCATGGCGCTCGATTCCGGCAAGATAACGCTGCAAAGCCGCTTCGACGCATCGCGCCCGATCAGGATCGGCCATCAGACCATCCATGATTTCCATGGCAAGGGCCGGGTGCTGTCGGTGCCGGAAGTGTTCATCTACTCATCCAATATCGGCTCTGCCAAGGAAGCCGAAGCGGTTGGCATTGACGGACACCGCGAATTCCTGCATCGCCTGGGAATCCTCGAGAAGATGCAGACCGAACTGCCGGAAGTCGCCCGGCCGACCGAGCCCAAGGTCTGGAAGCAGGTCAATTCGATTACCATCGCCTTCGGCCACGGCGTGTCGACGACCCCGCTGCAGACGGCGGTCGGCTGCGCCGCGCTGATGAATGGCGGCTATCTGATGGACCCGACCTTCCTGCCGCGCACCCAGGAGCAGGCGATGGCGGTGGCCAAGAAAGTGGTCAGCGACAAGACCGTCGAGGGCATGCGCTATCTCTATGCCCTCAATGCCGAAAAGGGATCCGGCCGCAATGCCCGGGTGCCAGGATACCGGGTGGGCGGCAAGACGGGAACGGCGGAGAAGGTCGTCAACGGCCGCTACTCGAAGGAAAAGAATTTCAACGCTTTCGTTGCGGCTTTCCCAATGGACGATCCGCAATACATAGTGCTTACGATCGCCGACGAACCGAAGCCGGAAAAGCCCGGCATGGGTGCCACGGCTGCCTCGAATGCGGGCATCATGGCTGCAAACATCATCCGACGTGCGGCTTCCATGCTTGGCGTGAAGCCAGATTTCAGCCATGAAAATGGTGCAACGCTGGTTTCCTATCAGTGATTCTTGGGGCGCGCCGGCAACTGCGCGCTATTTTGTTGCGATGAACGGGGTTCGATGAAGCTGAAAAATCTAGCCGGTATCCTGCCTGTCGAGGGGACAGCTTCCTTCGACATGGAGGTTACAGGGATTTCGTCGGACTCCCGCCAGGTAACACCGGGTGTTGTCTTTTTCGCGCTCACCGGCTCCAAGGCGGATGGCGCAGCCTATGCCGCCGATGCCGCGAGCCGCGGCGCTGCCGCGATTGTTGTCGGCAAGGGCAGTGCGGTCGCCGGGCTGCCAGTTCCGGTTCTTGTCGTAGACGATCCGCGCCTTGCGCTGGCGCTGAGTGCTGCCCGTATTTTCGGCAAGCAACCGCAAACCATGGTCGCGGTGACCGGCACCAGCGGCAAGACCTCCGTCGCCGCATTCACCCGACAGATATGGGAGCAGGCGGGTTTGGTCGCCGCTTCGATCGGCACGACCGGCGTGGTGGCGCCGGGCCGCAATGAATATGGCTCGCTGACCACGCCGGATCCGGTGGCACTGCACAGGCTGCTCAAGGAGTTGGCGGAGGCCGGCGTCACCCACGCCTCGATGGAAGCGTCCAGCCATGGCCTCGACCAGCGCCGGCTCGATGGCGTCAGGCTTGCGGCCGGCGGCTTCACCAATCTCGGCCGCGACCATATGGACTATCATCCGACGGTCGAGGACTATCATCGCGCCAAATTGCGTCTGTTCGATGCGCTGCTGCCGAAGGGCGCGCCGGCCGTCATCTTTGCCGACGACCCGTGGTCGGAGCCGACAATCAAGGCGGCGCGGGCAGCGGGACTGAACGTGCTGACGGTCGGCCGCCACGGCGATTTCCTGCGGCTGAAGCGGGTCGAGCACGAGCGCCACCGCCAACGCGCCGAGGTCGAAGTTGACGGCGTTCTCCATGAAGTCGACCTGCCGTTGGCGGGCGACTTCCAGATCGCCAATGCGCTGGTGTCGGCGGGCCTCGCCATTTCGACTGGAACATCTGTTGCCAAGGCGTTGATGGCGCTAGAGAAATTGAAGGGTGCGCCGGGGCGGCTCGACCTCGTTGGGACGGCCGCCAATGGCGCACCGGTCTATGTCGACTACGCGCACAAGCCGGACGCGCTGGAAAACGTGCTGGCTTCGGTGCGTCCCTTTACCACCGGCCGCGTCATCGTCGTATTCGGTTGCGGCGGCGACCGTGACCGGGGCAAGCGGCCGATCATGGGCGAGATCGCCACAAGGCTGGCCGATGTCGTCATCGTCACCGACGACAATCCCCGCTCGGAAGTTCCCGAGACGATCCGCGCCGCGATCCTGGAGGCCGCACCTGGCGCCATCGAGATCGGCGACCGGCGCAAGGCCATCCACGAGGCAGTCGGGATGCTTCACGCTGGCGACACGCTGATCGTGGCCGGCAAGGGCCATGAGGAAGGCCAGACCATCGGCACCGAGACGCTGCATTTTTCCGATCATGAGGAAGTTCGCTCGGCGCTCAGGGAGCAAGCGGCGTGAGCTATCTGTGGACCTCCGAGGCGCTGGTTGCCGCCATGGATGGCCGGCCGCTCGGTCCGATGCCTGAAGGCATCGCCGGCATTTCCATCGACAGCCGCAGCCTGCAGCCGGGAGACGCCTTCTTCGCCATCAAGGGCGAGGTGATGGACGGCCATGATTTCGTCACCGCCGCCATCAAGGCGGGCGCCGGCGTGCTTGTCGTCGCCGAGGGCAAGCTGCCGTCGCTGGGGCGGCTGACGGCACCGATGATCGTCGTGGAGGACGTGCTCGTCGCGCTGGAAAAGCTCGGCGTTGCGGCGCGCGCACGCTCGAAGGCGAGGGTGATTGCCGTGACCGGTTCGGCGGGCAAAACCACCACCAAGGAAGCACTGCGCCACGCTCTGTCCGCGGTCGGTACGGTGCATGCATCGGCTCAGTCGTTCAACAATCACTGGGGCGTGCCGCTGACACTGGCGCGCATGCCGCAGGATTGCGACTATGCCGTCTTCGAGATCGGCATGAACCATCCGGACGAGATCCGGCCCCTCGTCAAAATGGTCCGGCCGCATGTCGCCATCATTACGCTGATCGCGGCCGCTCATCTCGGCTTCTTCCGCAACCTGGACGAGATCGCCAAGGCCAAGGCAGAGGTTTTCGAGGGACTGGAGCCCGGTGGCGCCGCCCTTCTCAACCGCGACGACCAGCGCTGGAAGCTGCTGGAGAAGATGGCGAAAGAAGCGGGCGTCGAGCATGTCTACGGGTTCGGCGAGAATGCACGGGCGACCTTCAAACTGATCAAATGCGAGCTCAATGCCGATCACTCCGTGATAGCCGCCAAGATTGGCGGACACGAGATTGTCGCCAGGATCGGCGCGCCGGGCCGCCATATGGTGCAGAATGTGCTGGCCGTGCTGGGTGCCGCGCATCTGGTCGGCGCCGACGTCACCAGGGTTGCGCAGGCGCTGGCCGATCTTTCGCCCGAACGCGGACGCGGCAAACGCTATGTGTTGCGCCATCCCAAGGGGCCGATCACACTGATCGACGAGAGCTACAACGCCAATCCGGCGTCGATGACCGCTGCAATGGCACTGCTCAACACCACACCGGTGTCGGGCGAGGGCAGGCGCATTGCCGTGCTTGGCGACATGCTCGAGCTCGGCAGCCATTCGGCGAAATTGCATGCCGCGCTTGCCGACCTGATCGTCGGCACCGATACGCGCACGGTTTTCCTCGGCGGCCCGGAAATGCGGGCGCTGGCCGACGTGCTGCCGGGCGAGATCAAGACGGAATACCGCGCCGGCGCGGAAGATCTGAAACCGGTGCTTCTGTCGGAATTGAAGCCCGGCGACGTGGTCATGATCAAATCGTCGAAGGGCATAGGCTTTTCAAAGCTGGTCGAGGCGTTGCTCGGCAAGTTTCCGGCGGAAGCCACAACCAGCAGACAGACCTAGGATCGGTCCGGGGGACGCAAGCGCATGCTAACACTGCTCGTCGAATTTGCGGACAAGATCTCGGTCTTCAACGTCTTCCGCTACATAACTTTCCGCACCGGCGGAGCGCTGATCACAGCGGCGCTGATCGTGTTCATCTTCGGACCGACCATCATCAATTCGCTGAGGCTGCGGCAAGGCAAGGGCCAGCCGATCCGCGCCGACGGGCCGCAGACGCATTTCAAGAAGGCGGGAACGCCGACAATGGGCGGACTGATGATCCTGTCCGGCATCGTCGGTTCGTCGCTGCTGTGGGCGAACCTGTCGAGCATCTACGTCTGGGTGGTGCTGCTGGTGACGCTGGGGTTCGGCTCGATCGGCTTCTACGACGATTATCTCAAGGTGACGAAGCAATCGCATCTCGGCTTTTCCGGCAAGGCGCGGCTCGGGCTCGAATTCGTCATTGCCGGCATCGCCGCCTGGGTGATCATGCATAACGGCCAGGTGCCGTTCTCGTCATCGTTGACATTCCCTTTCGCCAAGGAGTTTCTCGTCAATCTCGGCTGGTTTTTCATCCCGTTCTCGTGCTTCGTCATCGTCGGCGCCGGCAATGCGGTGAACCTGACCGACGGCCTCGACGGGCTGGCGATCGTGCCGATCATGATCGCGGCGGCGTCCTTCGGCGTCATCGCCTATCTCTCCGGCAATGCGGTGTTCGCTGAATATCTGCAGATCCATTTCGTTCCCGGCACCGGTGAGCTTGCCGTGGTCCTCGGAGCGGTGATCGGTGCCGGTCTCGGTTTCCTGTGGTTCAATGCGCCGCCGGCGGCAATCTTCATGGGCGATACCGGCTCGCTGGCGCTGGGTGGGCTGATCGGCACGGTCGCGGTGGCGACCAAGCACGAGATCGTGCTGGTCATCGTCGGCGGCCTGTTCGTCGTCGAGATATTCTCGGTCATCATCCAGGTCGGCTATTTCAAGATGACCGGCAAGCGCGTCTTTCTGATGGCGCCGATCCACCATCATTTCGAAAAGCTCGGCTGGACCGAAAGCCAGGTGGTGATCCGCTTCTGGATTATCGCCGTCATTCTGGCGCTGGTCGGGCTGTCGACCCTGAAGCTCAGATAGGAGGCCGCTTGATCCCCGCCGCATCCTTTTCAGGCAAGCGCGTTTCGCTCTTCGGGCTCGGCGGCTCGGGGATTGCCACGGCGCGCGCGCTGATCGAGGGCGGCGCGGACGTCCTCGCCTGGGACGACAATCCCGACAGCGTTGCCAAGGCCGGCGCGGTCGGCATCGCCACCGCAGACCTGCGCGGCGCGGACTGGGCGAGGTTTTCCGCCTTCGTGCTGTCGCCCGGCGTGCCGCTGACGCATCCCAAGCCACACTGGACCGTCGAGCTCGCGCGGGGCTCAGGCGTGGAGATCATCGGCGATATCGAGCTTTTCTGCCGCGAGCGGACGGCGCGGGCGCCGGCAGCAGCCTTCATCGCCATCACCGGCACCAACGGCAAGTCGACGACCACGGCATTGACGGCGCACATCCTCAAATCGGCCGGGCGCGACACGCAGATGGGCGGCAATATCGGCCGCGCGGTGATGACGCTCGATCCGCCGCAGCCCGAGCGGCACTATGTGGTTGAGTGCTCGTCCTATCAGATCGATCTTGCCCCTTCGATCAATCCGACGGCCGGCATCCTGCTCAACCTGACGCCGGACCATCTCGATCGCCATGGCACGATGCAACACTACGCCTCGATCAAGGAGCGGCTGGTGGCCGGCAGCGAGACGGCAATCATCGGTGTCGACGATTCCTGGTGCGCCCAGATCGCCGACCGGCTGGAGCGAGCGGGCCGGCAGATCATTCGCATCTCCAAGCGCCTGCCGCTGACCGACGGCTATTTCGCCGAAGGCACCAACCTGATGGAAGCCGTGCACGGCCGCTACAGCCGGGTCGCCTTTCTCGAAGGCATCGGCTCGTTGCGCGGCCAGCACAACGCGCAGAATGCGCTGGCCGCCGCCGCCGCCTGCCTCAAGGTCGGGCTCGAGCTCGGCGAGATCCAATCCGGACTGGAGAGTTTCCCGGGGCTGGCGCACCGCATGGAGCAGGTCGGCCGCAAAGGGCATGTGCTGTTCGTCAACGATTCCAAGGCGACCAATGCCGATGCCGCGGCACCGGCGCTGTCGAGCTTTGCGCGTATCTACTGGATTGCCGGAGGTCTGCCGAAAGAGGGTGGCATCGAGCCGTTGCGCGGCTTCTTCCCGCGTATCGCCAAGGCCTATCTGATCGGCGAAGCCGCACCGGCCTTTTCGGCGACGCTGGGCGAAGCGGTGCCCTACGAGATATCAGGCACGTTGGCTGCGGCGGTCGAACACGCCGCCCGCGATGCGGCCAAGGATAGTAGCGGCGAGGCGGTGGTGCTGCTGTCGCCGGCCTGCGCCAGTTTCGACCAGTTCAAGAATTTCGAAGTCCGCGGTGAGGCGTTCAGGCAAGCCGCAACCGCCATTGATGGCGTGAAGCCCATCGGAGGGACACGATAATGCAAAGCCGTCTCGACAAAAGCCCCGTGGCGACCTGGTGGTGGACGATCGATCGCTGGTTCCTGGCGGCGTTCCTGTCGCTGATGGGCCTCGGCATCGTTTTGTCCTTCGCCGCAAGCCCGGCGGTGGCCGAACGCATCGGACTAGACAGTTTCCACTTCGCCACACGCCAGATCATCTTCACCATTCCGGCACTTGGAGTGATGCTTGCCGTCTCGTTCCTTGAATCCAGGCAGATCCGGCGCATGGCGCTGGTCATGCTGTGCATCACGCTGTTTTTGATGGTGGCGGTGCTCTATATCGGCGTCGAGGTGAAAGGCGCGCGGCGCTGGGTATCGCTTGCCGGCCTGTCGATACAGCCGTCCGAGTTCCTGAAACCGGGCTTCGTCATCATCTGCGCCTGGCTGTTCGCCGAGCACAAGCGCCAGCCCGACATTCCGGGCAATCTGTTCGCCATGTTGCTGCTTGCGCTGGTCATCTCGCTGCTAGTGGCGCAGCCTGACCTGGGGCAGACCATGCTGGTGCTCGGCACCTGGGGGGTGATGTTCTTCATGGCCGGGCTGCCGTGGCTGTGGATCGTCGCGCTGGGTGCTGCCGGCGTCGGCGGCGTGTTCGCCGCCTATGCGGTGTTCCCGCACGTTGCCGGCCGCATCGACCGCTTCATGACCGGCGAGGGCGACACGTTCCAGGTCGACATGGGCCGCGAGGCGCTGATCAATGGCGGCTGGTTCGGCGTCGGGCCGGGCGAGGGCACCGTCAAGCGGGTCATCCCCGACAGCCATGCCGATTTCGTCTTCTCGGTCGCTGGCGAGGAATTCGGGCTGATCATGTGTTTCTTCATCATGTCCATCTTCGGCTTCATCGTGCTGCGCGGCCTCAACACGGCACTCAAGGAGCAGGACGATTTCACGCGCTACGCGGTTGGCGGCCTGGTCACCGTCTTCGGCCTGCAGTCGGTCATCAACATGGCCGTCAATCTGCAACTGATGCCGGCCAAGGGCATGACGCTGCCGTTCATCTCCTATGGCGGTTCCTCCCAGATCGCGATCGCCATCTCGATGGGCATGGTGCTGGCGCTGACGCGCAAGCGCCCGGAAAAGCGCAAGCAGCTGGGCTTCATGCCGTCGCCGCGTGCGATGCCGGCGGAGTGAGATGGCGAAGGGGGTCATCCTTCTAGCTGCTGGCGGAACGGGCGGACATCTGTTCCCGGCCGAGGCGCTGGCACATGAGCTCAAGGCGCGCGGCTGGGCGGTACATCTGGCCACCGACGACCGCGCCGAGCGCTTTGCCGGGCAGTTCCCGGCGACCGCCATCCATCCGATCCAGTCGGCGACGATGGGCTCGAAGAATCCTTTTGCCATGCTCGCCGCGTTTTGGAAAATCTGGCGCGGGGTGCGGCAGGCGTCGGCCGTCATCGCCAGCATCAAGCCCGCCATAGTGGTCGGCTTCGGCGGCTATCCGACACTGCCGCCGCTTTACGCGGCGACCCGGCGCAAGGTGCCGACGCTGATCCACGAGCAGAATGCGGTGATGGGCCGCGCCAATCGGGCGCTCGCCGGCCGCGTCGACGCCGTTGCCGGCGGGTTCCTGCCGGAAGACATCAGTGCCACTGGCGCCAAGACGGTGACCACCGGCAATCCGGTCAGGCCGCAAGTGTTGGAAGCAGCGAATACACCCTATGCTGCATCGGCCGGCGAAGAGCCGTTCCGGTTTCTGGTGTTTGGCGGCAGCCAGGGCGCGCAGTTCTTTTCCGATGCGGTGCCGGCGGCGATCGCCCGGTTTTCCGATGCACAGCGTAGGCGACTGGCGATCACGCAGCAGGCCCGCGCCGACGATGTGGCGCGGGTGGAAGCCGCCTATGCCGCGCTTGGCATCGAGGCCGAGGTGTCGCCCTTCTTCACCGACATGGCGGCGCGGCTCGCGGCGGCGCATCTGGTGATGTCGCGCTCCGGCGCGTCGACCGTATCGGAAATCGCGGTGATCGGCAGGCCGGCGCTGCTGGTCCCTTATCCGCACGCGCTCGACCACGACCAGGCGGCGAATGCGGCCGCCCTTGCCGCAGCGGGTGGCGCCGAGGTGCATCCGCAATCCACGCTTTCGGCGGAGCGGATCGCTGCGCTTGTCGGCGGGCTAATGGATGATCCAGGCAGGGCGGCGACAATGGCTGCGGCGGCGAAATCGTCCGGTAAACCGGATGCCGCGCGGTTGCTCGCCGATCTGACAGAGGCTATTGCGTCCAGGAAATCCGTTTCGGAATTCAGGAAGGAGACGCATTGATGAAGATGCCACAGACGATCGGCCTCGTGCATTTCATCGGCATTGGCGGCATCGGCATGAGCGGCATCGCCGAGGTGCTGCACAATCTCGGCTACAAGGTGCAGGGATCCGATCAGGCCGACAGCGCCAATGTGCAGCGGCTGCGCGACAAGGGCATCGAATGCTTCGTCGGCCACCAGGCCGAGAACCTCGGCGAGGCCGAAGTGGTCGTCGTCTCCACCGCAATCAAGAAATCCAACCCGGAGCTGAAGGCGGCGAGAGAGAAGTTGCTGCCGATCGTGCGGCGCGCCGAAATGCTAGCCGAGCTGATGCGCTTCCGGCAGGCGGTCGCGATCGGCGGCACGCACGGCAAGACAACGACGACTTCGATGGTGGCGACGCTACTCGATGCCGGCGGGCTCGACCCGACGGTGATCAATGGCGGCATCATCAATGCCTATGGCACCAACGCCCGCATGGGCGACGGCGAATGGATGGTGGTCGAGGCCGACGAGAGCGACGGCACCTTCCTCAAGCTGCCGGCCGAGATTGCCGTCGTCACCAATATCGACCCCGAACATCTCGACCATTACGGCTCCTTCGACAAAGTGCGCGAGGCGTTTCGCCAGTTCGTCGAGAACGTGCCGTTCTACGGCTTTGGCGTGATGTGCACCGACCATCCCGAGGTGCAGGCGCTGGTCGGCCGCATCGAGGACCGGCGCGTCATCACCTATGGCGAAAATGCGCAGGCCGACGTGCGCTTCACCAATCACCGCATGGACGGCCCAACCTCGGAATTCGACGTGGTGATCCGCGACCGCAAGACGCACGGCCAGATAACGATTGCCGGTCTGCGGCTGCCGATGCCCGGACGCCACAACGTTTCCAATGCGACGGCGGCGATTGCCGTCGCGCATGAGCTCGGCCTTTCGGCCGAGGCGATCAAGAAGGGCCTGTCGTCCTTCGCCGGCGTCAAGCGGCGTTTCACCCATACCGGTTCGTGGAACGGTGTCGATGTGTTCGACGATTACGGTCATCATCCGGTCGAGATCACGGCGGTACTGAAGGCGGCGCGCAGCGCCACCAAGGGCCGCATCATCGCCGTTACCCAACCGCATCGCTTCACTCGGCTGCGCGATCTGTTCGACGAGTTTTCCGTCTGCTTCAACGACGCCGATACGGTAATGGTGGCGCCCGTCTATGCGGCCGGCGAGGAACCGATCGACGGCGTTACGTCCGACGCACTGGTGTCGCGCATCCGCTCCGGCGGCCATCGCGACGCACGCTACATCGAAGGTCCGGCGGCGATTGCGCCGATCGTGCGCGAGGTGGCGAAGCCGGGCGATTTCGTCGTCTTCCTCGGCGCTGGCAACATCACCCAATGGGCCTATGCGCTGCCCAAAGAACTCGGCGGGACTATCTCATGATGCGCGGCCAGGCGTTGATCGACAAGCTTGGCGACCGGCTTGCCGGATTGCGCGGCCGCATCACGCCCAATGCCGAGATGGACAAGATCACCTGGTTTCGAGCCGGCGGGCTCGCGGAGGCATTGTTCCAGCCGGCCGACGAGGACGATCTTGCCGCGTTCCTGAAGGCGGTGCCCGAGGAAATACCGCTGACCATCGTCGGCGTCGGCTCAAACCTGCTTGTCCGTGACGGCGGCATTGCGGGCTTCGTCATCCGGCTTTCGGCCAAAGGCTTTGGCGAGACCGAAGTGATAGCGCCGACCACGATCAAGGCGGGGGCCGCGACACCCGACAAGCGCGTTGCGGCCGTTGCCTACGAGGCCGGCATCGGCGGCTTTCATTTCTACCACGGCATTCCCGGCGCCATCGGCGGAGCGCTGAGGATGAACGCCGGCGCCAACGGTGTCGAGACGCGCGAGCGCGTGGTCGAGGTGCGGGCGCTCGACCGCAAGGGCAATGTGCATGTGCTGAGCAACGCCGACATGGGCTATGCCTATCGCCATTCAGCTGCGCCGTCCGGGCTGATCTTCACGTCGGCGCTGTTCGAAGGCGTTCCGGAGGACAAGGCGGCGATCAAGGCCGCGATGGATGCTGTCCAGAACCATCGCGAGACCGTGCAGCCGATCCGCGAAAAGACCGGTGGCTCGACCTTCAAGAATCCCGAGGGCACCTCGGCCTGGAAGGAAATCGACAAGGCCGGCTGCCGCGGCCTGATGGTCGGCGGGGCACAGATGTCGCCGATGCATTGCAACTTCATGATCAACACCGGGACCGCCACAGGCTACGAGCTTGAATATCTCGGTGAGACGGTGCGTGCGCGCGTGCTCGAAAGATCGGGCATCCGGCTGCAGTGGGAGATCAAGCGCATCGGCAATTTTCGGCCGGGCCATGCCGTCCAGGAATTTCTCGGGCAGCTGCTTTAGCGCAAGCCGAAGACCGTTGCCTCCGGACCTCATGAATTCACATTTTGCTGCCGTTTTTGCGGAAAGTGAATCCATCGGAATCGTAAGCACTTGCCAGCGAATCAACTCTCTGATTCTCTGCCCTGAAGCGTTTCCTGATTTGAGTCGTTTCGACGCGTTACTCGCGTTTCCGTCTGGGGGGCAACCTGCCGGGAGACTCGGACTCAATGTTGCGGAAACACGGGAGCAAAGCTGCTCGGCGTATTTGAGTGCGCGCGATGCTTTTCGGGCCATGCACGATGGTGCAGGCCTGCTGTGAGAGGAAATGACGGGGAATGACAAGCAAGCACGTGGCCGTCCTTCTGGGGGGATTCTCGTCCGAGCGGCCCGTGTCCCTGTCGTCGGGCAAAGCCTGCGCCGATACACTCGAGGGGGAGGGCTACCAGGTCACCCGGGTCGACGTCTCGCGCGACATCAGCTCGGTGCTCGTCGAGCTCAAGCCCGACGTCGTCTTCAACGCGCTGCACGGCCCCTTCGGCGAGGACGGCACCATCCAGGGCATCCTCGAGTATCTGGCCATTCCGTACACCCATTCCGGCGTGCTTGCCTCGGCGCTCGCGATGAACAAGGAACAGGCCAAGAAGGTCGCCAAGGCGGCCGGCATTCCGGTAGCGGAATCGAAGGTGGCCAATCGCTTCGCCATCCAGAACAAGCACCCGATGAAGCCGCCCTATGTGGTCAAGCCGGTCAACGAAGGATCGAGCTTCGGCGTCGTCATCGTGCATGAAGGCCAGTCGCATCCACCGCAGATCATCGGCTCGTCCGAGTGGAGATATGGCGATACGGTGATGGTCGAGCGTTATGTGCACGGGCGAGAATTGACGTGCGCGGTGATGGGCGATGTGGCGCTCGGTGTCTGCGAGATCATCCCGACCGGCCATTCCTTCTACGACTATGATTCAAAATACGTCGCGGGCGGATCAAAACACGAATGCCCGGCAAAACTTTCACCGAATATTTACCAAAAAATACAGACACTGACGCTCAAGGCTCACCAAGCTATCGGCTGTCGGGGCGTTTCCCGGTCGGACTTCCGTTATGACGATCGTCACTCCGAAAACGGTGAAATTGTCTGGCTCGAGGTCAACACCCAGCCGGGTATGACGCCGACGTCTTTGGTGCCGGAAATCGCCGCGCAAGCGGGACACTCGTTCGGCGATTTGTTGAGTTGGATGGTGGAGGACGCTTCGTGTCTGCGTTGAAGTGGGGACAGGGCAAGGGGAAGGGCGCGGCCGGGCCGGTGCTGTTCGGCATGCCGTTGTCGTTCGACCATTTCGTGCTGCCACGCCTGCTCCGCCGGCCGGTGCGTGTGCTGGCGCGCCTCGGCGAGGGCGATTTCGAAGCGCCGCCCTATTGCGCTGCCATCCTGTCGGCGGCACTGCTTATTTCGAGCAGCGCCTATGGCGCCTATCTCGGCGGGCATGCCGACGCCATCGTCCAGAGTGTCACCGCCCGCACCGGTTTTGCCGTCGACCAGGTCAAGGTCGTCGGCAACCGCGAAACCTCCGAGATCGATATTCTCGACAGGCTGGAACTCGACGGCTGGACCTCGCTGATCGGCTTCGATGCCGAAGCTGCGCGCGAACGCATCACCACGCTGCCCTGGGTCGAAGCCGCGGCAGTGCGCAAAGTCTACCCGCATACGCTGGAAGTGCGCGTCGAGGAGCGCGAGCCGTTCGCGCTGTGGCAGCAAGGGAGCGCGCTTTCGGTCATCGAGAAATCCGGCACCGTGATCGCGCCGTTCTCCGGCGGCAAGCAGATATTGCTGCCGCTGATCATCGGCACCGGCGCACCGGCCAAGGCGCCGGATTTCCTGGCCAGGATCAAGAATTATCCGGAGCTTGCCGCGCGGATCAAAGGCTATATCCGCATCGGCGAACGGCGCTGGGATCTCAAGCTTGAGAATGGCATCACCGTCAAGCTTCCCGAAGACGGTGAGGACCAGGCGATTGCCGACCTGGTCAGGATGGACCACGAGAACGGGCTTTTGACGCGCGACATCGCAGCCGTCGACATGCGCCTTTCCGACCGTCTGGTCGTCCAGTTGACGCCGGAAGCGGCGACGCAGCGCGAGGCTGCGCTTAACGAAAAGCCCAAGATGCTGAAGCGCAAGCCGGAGACGAAGATATGAGCTGGCTTGGCGGCAACAGCGATGCCTCGTCGCGCCGGTCCGGCATCCTGACGGTGCTGGATGTCGGTTCCAGCAAGGTCTGCTGCGTGGTGGCCAAGCTCAAGCCGCGCGACGATGGCAAGCTGCTGCGCGGACGCTCGCATCGCATCCAGGTGATCGGCATCGGCCACCAGAAATCGCAAGGCGTGAAATCGGGCGTCGTCATCGATCTCGACCGTGCCGAGCACGCCATCCGTCTTGCCGTCGACGCCGCCGAACGCATGGCGGGACTGACGGTCGATTCGCTGATCGTCAACATGACCGCCGGCCGGCTGAAGAGCGAGGCTTTTTCGGCCACCATCAATCTCGGCGGTCATGAAGCAGACGAGGCCGACATCAAACGCGTGCTTGCCGCCGGCGCCAAGCAGGCGCTGCGGGCTGAGCGCGAGGTGATCCATTCGCTTCCCGTGGCCTTTTCGCTGGATGCCGAGCGCGGTGTGCGCGATCCGCGCGGCATGGTTGGCGACCAGCTTGGCGTCGACATGCACGTGCTGACAGGCGACGCGGCGCCTCTGCGCAATCTGGAGCTCTGCATCAACCGCTCGCATCTCTCGGTCGAGCGCATGGTGGCGACACCCTATGCCAGCGGGCTAGCCGCCCTGGTCGACGACGAGCTCGAAATGGGCGCGGCCTGCATCGACATGGGCGGCGGCACGACGACGATCTCGGTATTTTCGGAAGGCAAGTTCGTCCACGGCGACGCCATCGCGATTGGCGGCAACCACGTCACGCTGGATATGGCCAAGGGCCTATCGACCTCGCTCGATGCCGCTGAAAGGCTGAAAGTGATGCATGGCTCGGCGCTGCCAGGAAGCGCCGACGACCGCGACCTGGTCTCGATCCATCCGATCGGCGAGGACGGCGAGGTGCCGTTGCAGATCCCGCGCTCGGTGATGACGCGCATCATCCGCGCCCGCATCGACGAGACGCTGGAACTGCTGCGCGACCGGCTGAACAAGTCCGGCTACGGCAATGCCGTCGGCAAGCGTGTGGTGCTGACCGGCGGCGCCAGCCAGCTTGCCGGCCTGCCCGAAGCAGCACGCCGCATTCTCGGCCGCAATGTACGTATTGGCCGCCCGCTCGGCGTGGCAGGCCTGCCCGAGGCGGCCAAGGGGCCGGCTTTCTCGACCCCGGTCGGACTTCTGATCTACCCGCAGATGGCGAGCTTCGAGAGCCGCCCGGCGAAGGGAATTTCCGGTCTTCGGATGACCGGAACAGGCGGAAAACTGCATCGAATGAGTCAGTGGTTGAGAGACAGTTTTTAATTTGACGGGGACAGCCCCATAGGCGGCCGCGGCGGCGAAGCGGCGGGAAAGGCAAAGGACGAAGACAATGACCATCAATCTGCAGAAGCCGGACATCACCGAGCTCAAGCCGCGCATCACCGTGTTTGGTGTCGGCGGCGGCGGCGGCAATGCCGTCAACAACATGATCACCGCCGGCTTGCGCGGCGTCGAGTTCGTGGTGGCCAACACCGACGCGCAGGCACTGACGATGTCGAAGGCCGAGCGGCTGATCCAGCTCGGTGCGCATGTCACCGAGGGTCTCGGCGCCGGATCGCAGCCTGAAGTCGGGCGCGCGGCGGCGGAAGAGTGCATCGACGAGATCATCGATCATCTCTCGAACACGCATATGTGCTTCGTCACCGCCGGCATGGGCGGCGGCACCGGCACCGGGGCGGCGCCCGTGGTCGCGCGCGCTGCCCGCGAAAAGGGCATCCTTACCGTCGGCGTCGTCACCAAGCCGTTCCACTTCGAAGGCCAGCGCCGCATGAAGACGGCCGACATGGGTATCGAGGAACTGCAGAAATGTGTCGATACGCTGATCGTCATTCCCAACCAGAACCTGTTCCGGCTGGCCAATGACAAGACGACCTTCGCCGACGCCTTCGCCATGGCCGACCAGGTGCTCTATTCGGGTGTCGCCTGCATCACCGACCTGATGGTCAAGGAAGGCCTGATCAATCTCGACTTCGCCGACGTCCGCTCGGTCATGCGCGAAATGGGCAAGGCGATGATGGGAACCGGCGAGGCTTCGGGCGAGGGCCGCGCAATGGCCGCCGCGGAAGCCGCCATCGCCAACCCGCTGCTCGACGAGACCTCGATGAAGGGCGCCAAGGGCCTGCTGATCTCGATCACCGGCGGCCGCGACCTGACACTGTTCGAAGTCGACGAGGCCGCAACCCGCATTCGCGAAGAGGTCGACCAGGACGCCAACATCATTCTGGGCGCCACCTTCGATGAGGAACTCGAAGGCGTTATCCGCGTGTCGGTGGTCGCCACCGGCATCGACAAATCGGCGGCCGAAATCGCTGCAGCGCCGATCGCCATCCGCACGGCTCCGCCGAAGCCGGTCAGCCGCCCGGCGACTCAGGTCACGGAAATGCGCCCGGCGCCTGTCCAGCAGCCGATCTATGAACCACGTGCTGCCGATCCGGTCGCCGAGGCCATTCAGCTCGCCGAGGCGAATGCGGCAGCGATGGCGCAGGCCCGCCCGGCACCGGTCGCGCATTCGGAAGACTTCCGTCCGCAGAGCAAGATCTTCCAGGCGCCTCCCGCTCAGCCGCAGCCGATGATGCAGCCAGTGGTTCAGCAAGCGATGCAGCCGGCTCCGCATCGTGAAATGCCGCAGCCGATTGCCGCGGCACCCCAGCGCATGCCGCGGGTAGAGGATTTCCCGCCGCAGGTGAAGGCTGAAGTGGAAGCCAAGGCCCGCCCGGCCGACCACGAGAACAGCGGCCCGATGGGCTTGCTCAAGCGCCTGACCAACGGCCTAACCCGCCGCGAAGAGGAACCTGCACGGCTGCAGCCGGCGCAGCCGCGCGAACCGAAACTGCGCCAGGCGCCGGCGGAAGTGCGCCGCCTAGCCAGCCAGGATCCGCAGCTTTACGCGCCGCGCCGCGGCCAGCTGGACGAGCAGGGCCGACTGACGCCGCAGAGCCGGGCTGTCCAGGAAGACGATCAGCTGGAGATTCCCGCCTTCCTGCGCCGGCAGGCCAATTGATCTGTTGACGGTTCGTAACAGTTGTTAACAGGCGAGCAGGAAACTGTTCGCCTGTTAATATTAAAAGCGATTTTAAAACAAGGACTTATGGGGCAATCCCGCGCTGGACCGCAGTTACAAAGAGTAAGAAACCGTGATTTGGAGTCTCCCTGTGGGACCATTATCTTCGCCACCGACCAAAGTCGGTTTGCTGGGAGTCTCGGGGAAGTGGCCCTGCCTGCCGATCAATCAAGAGCCGCGCCCTTAGGGCAGATGAAGCGGACCTAGGCAGTACGGGCTATGGGGATTGTTTTGCACGACTATCAGACGACACTTAAATCGCGTGCGACGCTGACTGGTATCGGCGTCCATAGCGGCAATCCGGTCACCGTCCATTTCCTGCCGGCAGATGCCGATACGGGTATCGTCTTCCAGCTTTCGAATGCAAGCGGAAGCCACGAATTTCGCGCGCTCGTTTCCGAGGTCGGTGCCACCGACCTCTGCACCATGCTTGGCGATCCGCAAGGCGAGCACATTGCCACGGTCGAGCATCTGATGGCGACGCTCTTTGGGCTTGGGATCGACAATCTCGTCATTGAAATCGACGGCCGTGAGGTGCCTATCCTCGACGGCAGCGCGGTCATGTTCATCGAGGCCATGGACCAGGCAGGCATCGAAACGCTGCCGGTCAAGCGTCGCTACATCAGGGTGGTCAAGCCGGTTCGCATCGAGAACGGCGCCTGCTGGGCGGAGTTCAGGCCCTATGATGGCACGCGCTTCGAGATCGAGATCGATTTCGAAAGCCCGGCGATCGGCCGCCAGCTTTTCGCATCTGATATGAATGCCGACATTTTCCGCCGCGACGTCGCGCGGGCCCGCACTTTCGGGTTCATGAAGGACGTCGAGCGGCTATGGGCAGCTGGCTACGCGCTCGGCTCCTCGCTGGAGAACTCGCTGGTGATCGGCGATGACAACCGCGTGATCAACATGGGAGGCCTGCGCTATCCCAACGAGTTCGCGCGGCACAAGACGATGGATGCAATGGGCGACCTGGCGCTCGCCGGTGCCCGGTTTATCGGCTGCTTCCGCTCCTATCGTGGTGGCCACAGGCTGAACGCCGCGGCGCTGCGCCGTCTCTTGTCCGACCGTTCGGCTTTCGAGATCGTCGAGACGACGCGCCGCGAGCGCGGCCGTGCCGCTGAGATGAGCGCCGTCAATGCCCCCCTCTTTGCGCCCTGGATGATCTGATTCTTAACGTTTTTGCGGCTCTTATTGCGATCAGCTGTGTTGCAAGGATGCATCACTGGCCGGCCAAATCGCACAGCTTTCCAGGTGGCGCCAAACCGCCACAAAAATGTGCGATTGGCCGGGGATAGCGTTGCCGGGCAAGGCGGTTATGGTTTATGGCTGCTGCCGTCGACTGAAATGACGCCGAAAGGGCGGAATCCAATCATGTTTTTCAAGCGAGTTGGTCAATCGAAGGCGCCGCGGCGGGCTGTTTTCCTGGCGCTTTCGGTCGTCGTTCCATCGCTGTTTCTGTCGGCCTGCATGTCGTCCGAGAAGGACGTCGATCTATCGACCTATGTCGATCAGACCGAGCCGGCCGACGTGCTCTATAATCAGGGTCTCGCCAATCTGAATGCCGGGCGCCTGCAGGAGGCAAGCCGCAAATTCGATGCCGTCGACCGCCAGCATCCGTATTCGGAATTCGCCCGCAAATCGATGGTGATGGGCGCCTTTGCCGACCACCGTCAGGGCAATTACGACGAGGCGATTGGTTCGGCCAAGCGCTACCTGACCCTTTACCCGTCGACCGACGATGCAGCCTATGCCCAATATATTATCGGGCTGAGCTACTACCGCCAGATCAAGGACGTCACCCAGGACCAGAAGGAAGCGCGTCTTACCGTGCAGACGATGCAGGACCTGGTGACGCGCTGGCCCACGTCCGAATATGCCGACGACGCCAAGGAGAAGATCCGCTTCGCCAACGATCAGCTCGCCGGCAAAGAGATGCAGATCGGCCGCTATTATCTCGAGCGCCGCGAGTACATCGCAGCCGTCAAACGATTCCGCAACGTGGTGGAGAACTATTCCAACACACGCCATGTCGAGGAGGCGCTGGCGCGTCTGACCGAGAGCTACTACGCGATGGGGCTGACGTCGGAAGCGCAGACCGCCGCGGCCGTGCTCGGCACCAACTATCCCGACAGCCAGTGGTACAAGGACTCCTATAAGCTCCTGCAGAGTGGTGGGCTCGAGCCGCGCGAGAATGCCGGATCGTGGATCTCCAAGGCCGGGAAGCTGATCACCGGCGCCTGAGCGGCGCGTCACCATGCTCTCCAGGCTGTCGATCCGCGATATCGTTCTGATCGAGAAGCTGGACATCGACTTCTCGTCCGGCCTTTCGGTGCTGACCGGCGAAACCGGCGCCGGAAAGTCCATCCTGCTCGACGCCTTGTCGCTGGCGCTTGGCGCCCGCGGCGACGCCTCGCTGGTGCGGCATGGCGCGGCACAAGGCCAGATCATCGCTGTGTTCGACGTGCCGCGCAACCACCCGGCCCGTATGCTGCTCGCCGAGAACGCCATCGAGGACGACGGCGACATCATCCTGCGCCGCGTCCAGACGGCGGACGGCCGCACGCGCGTTTTCGTCAACGACCAGCCGTCCAGCGTGACGCTGATGCGCGACGTCGGCCATGCGCTGGTCGAGATCCACGGCCAGCACGACGAGCGCGCTTTGGTCGATCCCGGTGCGCATCGGGAATTGCTGGACAGCTTCGGCGGTCATCTGGGCGCCGCGCGTGCAACAGGCGAGGCGTGGCGGCACTGGCGCGCCTGCGAGCAGGAATTTTCACGGCACCGGGCCAAAGTCGAGGCGGCTTCCCGCGAGGCCGATTATCTGCGTGCGGCGGTCGCCGAATTGACCAGGCTCGATCCGCAACCGGGTGAAGAGACCGAGCTCGCCGACCTGCGCGCCTCGATGATGCGTGCCGAAAAGATCGCCTCGGAAATCCACGATGCGCAGGATGTGCTCTCGGGCCCGTCCTCACCCTTGCCGCAGTTGGCCAGCCTGCTCAGGCGGCTGCAGCGCAAGGTGACGGAAGCGCCCGGCTTGCTTGAAGAGGTCGTCAAATCGCTCGACGAGGCGATGCTGTCGCTCGACGCGGCGCAGTCGGGCGTGGAAGCAGCACTTCGCGCCACTGAATATGATCCGCAGCGGCTGGAGAAGGCCGAGGAGCGGCTGTTTGCGCTGCGTGCCGCCTCGCGCAAGCACAGCGTCGCTGTCGACGATCTGGCGCAACTGCGCGACACCATGGCGGCCGACCTTACCGATCTCGACGCTGGCGAAGAGCGCCTGCATGCGCTGGAGAGACAGGCTGCAGCTGCGCGTCAGGCCTATGACATTACGGCGGCCCAGCTGTCGTCGCTTCGCCATGCGGCGGCCGCAGGGCTGACCAAGGCGGTAATGGCCGAACTGCCGGCGCTGAAGCTCGAACGGGCTGAGTTCATCGTCGAGATCGCAAGCGATGCCGGGAGCCGCATGGAAGAAGGCATCGACCAGGTCGAGTTCTGGGTGCACACCAACCCCGGCACCCGGCCCGGCCCAATGATGAAGGTCGCTTCCGGCGGCGAGCTTTCGCGCTTTCTGCTGGCACTCAAGGTGGCGCTGGCCGATCGCGGCTCGGCGCCGACCCTGGTCTTCGACGAAATCGACACCGGGGTAGGCGGCGCGGTTGCCGACGCCATCGGCCAGCGGCTGGCGCGGCTGGCAAAGCGCGTGCAGGTGCTTTCGGTCACGCACGCGCCGCAAGTGGCGGCGCGCGCCGCGACGCATTTCCTGATCTCCAAGTCAGGCGGGGCCGACCGGGTGTCGACCGGCATCGCCGAGATGGACCGGGCGGCGCGGCAGGAGGAGATCGCGCGCATGCTCGCCGGCGCCACCATCACCGACGAGGCGCGCGCGGCGGCCGAGCGCTTGCTGCGGGAGAACATCGCGGCAGCGTAGAGCGGTTCATCACGCCGAACCGCTCTACCTCTTTGTTTTGCGCAATTCCGGACGGAAAACCGTTTCACACTTTTCCTGGAATTGCTCTAGACGAGTTCGTTTCCGGCGCTCGTGACCTGAGTCAGGGTCTGGCTCCATCCTGCTGTTCAGGAATGATTTCCGTGTCTGATCTCTCCCTCATGAGAGAATCCTGTTCTATTGTGTCGCGCCACCGTGGAGGGAGCAGTGTATGGACGAAAAACCAGTCGATTCGCTCAGCGAAAGCGAGGCGGCAAGCGAGTTGAAGCGGTTGGCGCAGGAGATCGCCGAGCACGACCGGCGCTACCACGGCGAGGACGCGCCGATAATCACGGACGCGGAATATGACGCGCTGACGCGGCGCAACCTCGCCATCGAACAGCGCTTCCCCGCTTTGGTGCGCGAGGATTCGCCCTCACGCAGGGTCGGCGCACCGCCGGCGGAAGGCTTTGCCAAGGTGCGTCATGCGGTGCCGATGCTCAGCCTCGCCAAGGCCTATACCGACCAGGACGTCACCGATTTCATTGTACGTGGCCGGCGGTTCTTTGATCGCGACAAGGATCTGGACATCGCCTTCACAGCTGAGCCGAAGATCGACGGGCTGTCGGCTTCGCTGCGTTATGAAGGTGGTGTGTTCGTGCAGGGAGCAACGCGCGGCGACGGCGCCGTTGGCGAGGACATCACCGCCAATCTGAGGACCATCGCCGACATTCCCAAGACCTTGAATGGATCGGGCTGGCCCGAGGTCATCGAAATACGCGGTGAGGTCTATATGACCTACGCGGAATTCGAGGCGTTGAAGCAGCGGTCGGCGGCGCTCGGCGGCCAGGACTACGTCAATCCGCGCAATACCGCGGCCGGGTCGCTCCGTCAGAAAGACCCGTCCGTTACCGCCAGCCGCAACCTCAAGTTCTTTGCCTACGCCTGGGGCTTTACCACAAAGGATCCGGCTCCGACCCAATACGATTCCGTGCAAAAATTCGCGGAGTGGGGATTCAAGGTCAGCCCGCTGATGGTCCGGGCAAGATCGGTCGAGGAACTGGTCGCGCATTATCACCTGATCGAGACCCAGCGCTCATCACTGGGCTACGACATCGACGGCGTCGTCTACAAGGTCGATCAGCTGGAATTGCAGCGCAGATGGGGTTTCGTCACTGGCGAACCGCGCTGGGCCATCGCCCACAAATTTCCGGCCGAACAGGCGATGACAACCGTGCTCAGGATCGACATTCAGGTGGGCCGTACCGGTACGCTGGCGCCCGTTGCCCGGCTTGCACCCGTCACGGTCGGCGGCGTAGTGGTCGAAAACGTCACGCTTCACAACGAAGATTACATCAAGGGTCTGGACAGCAACGGCCAGCCGATCCGCGACGGCTATGACGTGCGTATCGGCGACACAGTGGTCATCCAGCGGGCAGGGGACGTCATTCCGCAGATCGTCAGCGTCGTAGCCGATAAGCGTCCGCCAGATGCCGTGCCCTACGAATTCCCGCACAAATGTCCGATCTGCGGCTCACCCGCAACGCGCGAGATCAACGAGAAGACCGGCAAGGAGGATTCCCGCCGCCGCTGCACCGGCGAACTGATCTGCCCTGCGCAGGCCGTGGAAGGATTGCGCCATTTCGTGTCACGCGGCGCCATGGATATCGAAGGCCTGGGCGCTGAAAACATAGATCTGTTCTTCAACGCCGGGTTGATCAAGACAGCCGCCGATATCTTTACGCTCAGGGATCGTCGTCCCGCCGTTACCAAGGCGCTGGCCGAGCGGCGGGAAGAGCAGGCCAGGCAGCGTGAGGCCGCGTCGGGCAAGACGCGCAAGAATGTACGCAGTGTCGAGGAACGCAACTACGACGGCCTCGACAAGCTCTTCGCTGCCATCGACGCTCGCCGCGAACCGGAACTCGATCGCTTCATCTTTGCGCTGGGCATCCGCCATATCGGCGAAACGACGGCCGCTGTGCTTGCCCGAACCTTCTCGACGATCGAGGAGTTGATCCGCATTGGCAAGGAGACAGCAGCGGCAGCCGATCCACACACCGTTTTTCCTTCGATCAACGGCATCGGCGATACGGTGATAGGTGCGCTTCGCGATTTCTTCGGCAATGAACGCAACGACGCCGTGCTTGAAGCGCTGCTCACACAGGTCCACCCGAAGCCATACATCGTGAACGTCTCAGCCGATAGTGCGGTCGCCGGCAAGACAATCGTGTTTACAGGCACGCTGGAAAAGATGACGCGCCCCGAGGCCAAGGCGATGGCCGAACGTCTCGGCGCGAAGGTCGCCGGCTCGGTTTCTGCGAAGACCGATCTCCTGGTAGCGGGGCCGGGCGCCGGTTCCAAGCTGAAGGACGCGACCAAATTCGGCATCGAGGTGATCGACGAGGACACCTGGTTGCAGCGGATCGGCAAGGGCGCGTGATGGCGGCTGCGTTCAACGGTTTTGGGCAAAAGGCCATTCCCTTCCTCAAGGCGCTGGATTTTCATCAGAGCCGGGAGTGGTTTTTGGAAAACCGCGACCTTTTCGAACGGGATCTGCGCGACCCCTTCGGCGATCTGGTCGAAACGCTCTCCGAGCGCTTCACGGCCGCGGCGCTCGGCCTGCGCGGCGACCGCAAGAAGTCGCTGTTCCGGATTAATCGCGATGTGCGTTTCGCCAAGGACAAACGGCCTTATAACCGGCATTTGTCGGCGATCCTTTCGCCTGACGGCACCAAGATGGAACAGGGCGTGTTTTACGTCCATATCGGGCTCGATCGCTGCTTTGCCGCCGTTGCCTGGTGGCAGCCCGGACCGGAGCTATTGCTGGCGCTGCGCAACGCGATCGCGAAGCGGCCGGCTGAATTCCGCACCCTCGTCGCGGCGCTGAAGAAGAACGGCCTCGAGCTCGACCCGGACGGCTGCATGAAGCGCACGCCGCGCGGCTTCGAGCATATCGCCGAGCCTGATCTCGCTGCCGCGATCCGCAATCGGCATTTTGCCGTCCGGCACGCAGTCGAGCCGGCGGATATTTATGGAGCTGGATTGGTCGACGAACTCGTCGACTTCGTCATGCGGGCAAAACCGCTGCTCGACTGGGGCAGGGCGATCGAAGGCAAGGCTTCGCCGCGCTAGCGGATAAATCAGACAGTCAAATGCGCCGCGCAGTGTAGAGGCTGGTGGTCATGTTGCGGGTTATGGAGCCTTGGAACTCGTCGCGGACGATGCGACCCAGCTCCGCCAGGATTGCTTCGCGGTCGCTGCGGATGTTGATGTTGGAAAAAGTGGCATAGAGGGCCACCGTCTGGTCAGGATCGAGGACGAGCGACCAGACACTTGTCCGATGTTCGATGGAATCGAACGCGCCGGTTCGCTCCAGCGCCGCCGCGCGGGCCTCGGCATCAAGGGCGAACGGAATACCATTTGAGCCCGCCGAAGGGCTCGAAGGCCCTTCAAGCAGTGCCTTCGTCGCATCATGAAAGGGATCGGGGCGACTGTTGTCGCCGAATACATTCCAGACCATTGCCCACCAGCCGCCCGGCCGAAGCAGCTCGGCGACCTTGACCAGCGCGGTGTCCTCATCCAGCCAATGAAAGGCAGTGGCGCTGACGCCGAGATCAAAACCGGCCTTCTCAAGGACGGCATCCTCAAACGCAGAGACGCTCACCGAGAGCGCCTTGTCCTGAATAGTCTCGCAAAGGAAAGTCGCGAGGCGAGAATCCGGCTCGATGGCGAGCATCGGGCTCGCGCCCAGTTCGAGTAAGCGGCGCGTAGCAGTTCCTGTACCTGCGCCAATCTCGAACGTCGCCGTGCCAGGGGCGAGACGGCACCGTTCACATAGAATTTCGAATACCCAATCAGGATAGCCAGGCCGCGTCGCGTGATAGCTGCCGGGATCGGCGCCGAAGGCCAGGCGGCCGAATTTTGGATCGATGAAAAATTCGCTCATTGCAACCACCTCTGGGGAACCACCTCTGGCCTTGGGTCTGTGGCCGCCACTTTTGGCAAGGACCGATGGGCGCCAACGGATATGCCCTCCCAGGTGCCAAGCGTCTGATTTTTATCCACTGGGCACTGGAGCGCCTTGCCGCCCGCCTCAGCCATCACTTCCGCTGATCATTTGCCTCAATCGAATTGGTGTGACAAGGAGGGCGGCCCTCCCTACATACGACCGTCCCGAGGAGGCGATTGATGTCGGCGGAAGCAATCTCCGAAAACAGTGCGAAAAGCGATTTCTGGGACGGCGTGCGGCTCAGCATGCCCGTCGTGGTGGCATCGGCGCCGTTTGCATTGCTGTTCGGGGCGCTCGCAGTCGACAACGGGTTTTCCGTGCTCGAAGCGTTCCTGATGAGCGCAACGGTGTTCGGCGGCGCCAGCCAGATGGTAGGCATCGAGCTGTTCGGCCAGCATGTCGCGCCGTGGCTGATCGTGCTGTCGATCTTCGCGGTGAATTTTCGCCACGTGCTCTATTCGGCCGGTATCGGCCTGCGCATCGCGCATTGGCCACTGATCCAGCAGGCGATAGGCTATTTCGTGCTCACTGATCCGCAGTTCGCGATGGCCGAGCGCAAGGCGGAGGCCGGCGAAACCGTCGGGTTTACCTGGTATATGGGGCTTGGGCTGCCGGTCTATGTGTTCTGGGTCATCGAAAGCGCGCTCGGCGCGATGTTCGGCAAGCTTATTCCCGACACCCATGTGCTGGGCATCGACTTCCTGCTGCCGATCTATTTTCTCGGCCTGGTCATGAGCTTCCGCAAGCGGCCGCTGTGGCTGCCGGTGGTCATCGCCAGCGCTGCCGCCTCCATCATTGCGTACAAAACCGTCGGCTCGCCCTGGCATGTCTCCATAGGTGCGCTGGCCGGCGTGCTGCTCGCCGTCATCCTGCCGCCCCGCCACAGCGGCGTGGAGACACGGCCATGAGCACGACCTTGTGGATCATCGTCGCCGCTTCGATCGCGACCTATCTGACCCGCATCGGCGGTCATCTGGTGATCTCACGCTTCGACCATATCCATCCGCGCGTCGAGGCCGGGCTCAGCGCCGTGCCGGCGGCGGTGCTGACCACGCTGGTGGCGCCGGCGGCGCTCAGCGCCGGACCGGCGGAATGGGCAGCCTTGATTGTTGCCGGCCTGGTCTCGCTGCGCGGCGGGCTGATGGCGATGTTCCTGGCGGGTGCTGCCGTGCTGATCCTTGCGCGGCAGCTCGTCGGGTAGTGGACCGACGGAGTACGCCTGTCTTCCTGCCAGATCGCCGCTCTATGGTATTTTGCCGTCCATCTTCGGGAAGAGAATGACACTCTCCTGTGCGGTCGGTTCGTTGCGGGCGCCAATAAAGGTGGCCGGCGTGCTTGCCCGGTTCACGGCAACGTGAAGCACGTTGGCGGGAATGTAGAGATAGTCGCCGGGATGCACGAGGTCGCGAAACTGCAGTTCGTCCCCGCTCCACATCTCCAACTCGTCTCCGCTCAGCATATAAAATGCTGTTTCGTGGCGCGCATGGACATGGGCTTTGGTCCGCTTGCCCGGCGGGATTGAGGCGACGCCCAGCCAAAGGGCCTTCGCTCCGACGGTCTCAGCACTTATTCCCGGCAGATAGTCCGACCCCTGTTCGGCCCGATAAGCCTCGCCGCCCCTAACAACCAAAGCCTTTCCCTCGCTGGGCGCAGCACTGTCCATTGCGGCCGGCTGTTTCAACATCATCATCTTGAACCTCCATTTGTGTTAGTCTGTGCGAAGGACGGCCAGAATGATCAGTCCCCCGTCCGAAGTCCTTAACAGGAGGCGAAAAGTTCCGAATTCTTCCGAAGCCGGAAAGCGAGATGCTTCAGCACCGCGACGCTTCGCGTTCGGGCCGTTCGTGCTCGACCTGCTGCGCGGGACGCTTGTTCGCGAGGGCAAGCCAGTTGCGGTCGGGCAAAAAGGCTTGTCGTTGCTTCAGGCCTTGGTGGAGGCACCGACGCAGGCGCTGAGCAGGACGGCCCTCATGCAGGCCGCCTGGTCCGATGCCGTCGTCGAGGAAAGCAATCTTTCGGTGCAGATTGCCGCCCTGCGCAAGCTACTCGGCCCGCAGCCGGACGGCAGCGAATGGATCGCCACCGTCCCCCGCACCGGATATCGCTTCGCCGGCAGTGTTCATGTGCTTGACCCCGCTGCAGACGATGCGCTTCCGAGCCAACTGGCGGGTCTCTCCGAAAGGGCGTCCATTGCGGTGTTGCCGTTCGCCAATGTCAGCGGCGACAGGGAACAGGCCTATCTGGCTGACGGCATCACCGAGGACATCATCACCGCGCTGACAAGGTTCCGATGGTTCCGGGTGATCGGGCGCAATTCCAGCTTCGTCTATAAGGACAAGTCGGTCGACTCCAAACAGGTGGCCCGCGAGCTTGGCGCCCGTTATGTCTTGGAAGGAAGTGTGCGCCGGTCCGGCCAGCAGATCCGGGTCTCGACGCAACTGGTCGATGCCGCCTCGGCCAATCAGATCTGGGCCGAACGATACGAGATGGAACTGACGGAGGCGTTCGCCGTCCAGGATGCCATAGCCGAGCGGGTGGCTGGTGCGATCGAACCCGAACTGCTCAAGACGGAGTCGCTCCCAGCCGTTGGACGCAACAGCGGAAATGCGACGGCCTGGGACCTGGTGCGGCAAGGTACCTGGCATTTTCACCACGTCGGCCGTCAAACTCACTTGCGTGGCCGCGAGTTATTTCGGCTGGCGTGCAAGCTCGATCGTGAACTCGCAGAGGCCCATCTCTGGCTCGGTCGGGTGAGCGCCGGCATCGTCGCTTACGGCTGGAGCGACAAGCCGGCACAGGATATCCGAGAAGGCCTGGATGCAGCCCTGAAGGCGGTTCGGCTCGACGAGAAAAATCCCTATTCGCATTATGCGCTCGCCATCTGCAGCATCTATGCCAATGCGCAGGAACAAGCCGTTCTTGCTGCGGAAAGAGCGATCGAGATCAGCCCAAGTTTCGCCCTTGGTCATCTGGCTATGGGAATGGGGCAGCTTTTCCGCGGCAGCGCATCCGAAGCGATAGCGCCGCTCGAACACGGCCTTATGTTGAACCGGTACGATCCGCAGAACTTCGTCTGGTTTAATGTCCTGGCGCTCGCTTATCTATTTGCGGGGCAGGCAAACGAGGGGCTCGTCGCGGCGATTGAGGCTCGCAAGGTCGGTCCCACGTGGCGACCCACCTATGAAACACTCGCCTGCTGCTACGTCTCGCTTGGCCGTCTGCCGGAGGCAAGATCTTGCGTCGAACTGATGCGGGAGATGGAGAACCCTACAGGCGATGCCTTGGCGCCGCTCAGGCTGCGCAATCCACATTGGGCAGACCAGATGGCGGATCTGTTGAAGAAAGCCGGTTGGCAGCAGTAAGGCTGCGGTCAATCCCCTGCAGATTGGCGTCGTCTGTGTGATGTCGGTCACGCAGTTGTTGGGCAGCACAAGCCAGGTCGGCTTCGCACTCAGGGTGATGCTGGGGTCCGGTCGATAGCCGACCCACCGCCATTGCGAAAATCACCACTTCTGATCGTGCGGCTTCGCCGCAGCGCTCATCTGCGCTGCAAACCATGTAATAGCTCCTGCCCAGCCAGCAGGTTTCTTGAATATCGACGCGACCTGCGACAGGCTCAGCCGGATCGCCTCCGCTCTCTCCTGGTGGGCGCGCCGCACGGCGCCGCTATAGAGCGCTTCACGCTGCTTTGGCGTCAATGCGCTTAGATCGATCGGCTGGATGCCGAAGGGCTCGGGCGACATTTCCATCTCCCCCTGGTTTGCCGTTTTGATAGGCAGCTACACCGACGATTTACGGGAAAGGGCTAATCAGCTAAAATGAATAATTAAGATCGTTACGTTCTCCAGGAGAGATGTATGGATTTGGCCGATCTGCGCATCTTCCGCACGGTGGTGCGCGAGGGCGGAATCACCAGGGCAGCGGAAAAACTGTTTCGCGTGCAATCGAACGTGACCACACGCATCCGGCAGCTCGAGGAGGATCTCGGCGTGCAGCTGTTTATCCGGGAGGGCAAGCGCCTGCACGTATCGCCGGCCGGTCACAAATTGGTCGGCTATGCGGATCGGCTGCTGGCGCTTGCGGAGGAGGCGCGAACGGCGATGCTCGATCCACGCCCGCGCGGCACGCTTCGCCTAGGTGCCATGGAGAGCACCGCCGCGGCACGGCTTCCAAGTCTGCTCGCCGACTATCACGCACGTTATCCCGAAGTGGAAATCCAGTTGCGCACCGGCAACCCGCAGGTTCTCGCGACCGCCATGCTTGCCGGCGAACTCGATGCAGCCTTCGCCGCCGAGCCGATCGCCGACGCTCCGTTCGAAAAGCAGTCAGCATTCCAGGAGCAACTGGTCATTGTCTCGGCGGCATCGCGCGTTTCGATCGACGACCGCCTGGACATGCCCAAAACCATGATAGCCTTCGAGCACGGCTGCCCGCACCGCAAGCGGCTGGAACAATGGTACGCGCGCAGAGGGTTCATGGCCGAGAAAACCATCGAGCTTGGTTCATACCATGCCATCCTTGGTTGCGTGGTGGCTGGCATGGGCATAGCGCTGATGCCGAAAAGCGTGCTTTCGGGTTTCCCGGAGAGCCGCTGGCTAAAGCTGCACGAACTGCCCGCTGACGAAGACAACGCCGTTACGGTGTTGTTCTGGCGCAAGGGAGCCGGTTCTTCCAACGTCACGGCTTTGCAAGAACTGCTTGCGGAGCAAAGCCTGTCAACCGGCGTTGCCGCCGCCGCTATTGCTTGAAGTCGTGCGGCAGCGGGGCGGTTGCCTTTTCCAGCCAGGCCAGCGTCTCGCCGTCGAGCATCGGTCCGATCTCGGCCAGCACCCGCGCGTGGTATTCGTCGAGCCAATGCAACTCGTCACGCGTCAACAGATCCGACCGGATCAGCCGCTTGTCGATCGGCGCCAGCGTCAGCGTCTCGAAGCCATGCATGGCGATGTCACCGCCTTCGACCATCTCAGCCGGAGTGACCAGGACAAGATTTTCGATGCGGATGCCGTAAGAACCTTCCTTGTAATAGCCGGGCTCATTGGAGACGATCATGCCGGCCAGCAGCTTTTCGGTGCCGGTCTTGGCGATACGCTGCGGGCCCTCATGTACGGCAAGATAGGAGCCGACACCGTGCCCGGTGCCATGGGCGAAATCGCAGCCGTGTCTCCATAGCGCCAGGCGCGCCACTGCATCGAGTTCGGAACCGCGCGTGCCTGGGGGAAAGCGCAGCATGGAGATGCCGATCATGCCTTTCAGCACCAGCGTGAAGCGTTCGCGCATCTCCTCGGCCGGCGTACCGATCGGCACTGTGCGGGTGATGTCGGTGGTGCCGTCCTGGTACTGTCCGCCGGAGTCGAGCAGGAACAGCTCGCCATGCTCCAGTTTGCGATTGGTGGCGCGGGAGACGCGATAGTGCATGATGGCGCCGTTGGGGCCGGCGCCGGAGATTGTGTCGAACGAGACGTCGCGCAGTGGCATCTGTGTTTCGTCGCCGGTTTGCCGGCGCGTCTCCTCGAGCCTGGTGACAACGGTGATCTCGTCGAGCGTGCCGGGTTCCTGACGGTCGAGCCAGCACAGCAGCTTGGCGACCGCGGCTCCGTCACGGCGATGCGCGGCGCGGGCGCCGGCGATCTCCGCTTTGTTCTTCGTTGCGCGTGGGATGCGGGCCGGATCCGGTGCGGCAGTGACGGTGCCGCCATTGTCCTCGACCAGCATGCTGAGCTTCTCCGCCGCCAGAGCGGGGTCCAGCGCGATTTTTGCACCGCCCTTGGCCAGGGTGACGATCGCTGTTTCGAATTCACCGGGTTCGTGCAATTCGGCGAGCTGCGTCAGATAGGCTGCGACGGTGCGTGAGAACTTGCGCTGGTCCATGAAAAGCAGATGCGATCCGTCGGCGGCGAGCACGGCAAAGCCGAGCGCCAGCGGTGTGTGCGGCACGTCGCCACCACGGATGTCGAAGGCCCAGGCGATGGAGGAGGGGTCGGTCAATACGGCATGGGTGGCGCCCTCCTTCTCGATGGCTGCCGCCAGCCGGACCAACTTGTCCTTGGCCAGTTCGCCGGCAAAGCCGATCGGGTGGATCTCGACCGGCGCCAGTGGCGGCCCGGGCTGGTCCTGCCAAATGGCGTCGATCGGATTTTGTTCGAGCGGCACCAGTATCGCGCCGGACTTGACGGCCGAGGCCCTCAGCGCCTTGACGTCGCTGATCGTATGCAGCCATGGATCGAAGCCCAACCGCACGCCCTTGCCGAGATTGTCCTTGATCCAGTTGGCCGGCGGGTTGTCGACAAGGCTCTCGATCGAAAAGATGTCGAGATCAACCTCCTGGCGCACCTGCAGCGTGTAGCGCCCGTCGACAAACATGGCGGCGCGCTTGCCAAGCACAATGGCGACGCCGGCCGAGCCGCTGAAGCCGGTCAGCCATTTCAGCCGTGCCGAGCGGTCGGCGACATATTCGCCCTGGTGCTCATCGGCGCGGGGCACGATGAAGCCGTCCAGCCCATTCGCCGCCAACCATTGGCGTAGCATTGCCACGCGCGGCTTGCCAACGGCCGGATCGCCGGCGGAATCGAAGGTCTGGAACATGTGGGCTCTCCTCGAATGCTGGCGCGACCGTAGCGCATGACCTCGAAAATCGGAATCGATTTTCGGAACGATCATGCCTGGTCGCGACAGCCTCTTTTTGCGCATGGAGGCCATGCAGAATCGGCGATTTCAAAAAGCGTCAGCAAGGCTTACCTTCTTAACGTGGAGGAACGTGTCTTATTGCCTGCAAAGGAGACCATCATGTCCACGATTTCAGCCAGACGCGGATTTTTCAGAAGCGCTGTGAACGCGCTGATCGAAGCTCGCCAGCGCGAAGCGAGCCGGTATGTGAGCGGCGTTTTGCTTGGCTTTGATGACGAAACGCTGAAAGCTCACGGCTACGATCGCGAAGAGCTGAAGAAAGCGGCGAACTCTCGCTAGGTCCGAGCGGATGCGTTGAAGGCGCGGCGCCTCAGCGCTTGAGATGGATCGTCACCCAGCCTTCGCGGTGCAAGGTGCGGACGTGCCGGAATTTCTGGCCGACATAGGCCGCGATCACCGCGTCGCGCTGGCGCTCGAGAATGCCTGACAAAACGATCGAGCCACCGCGCGCGATATGCCCGGCCATTTGCGGCGCCAGCCGCATCAGCGGCCGCGCCAATATATTGGCAATTATCAGGTCGAAGGGCGCACGCGCGGCAAAGATCGGATGATGAAAACCGGGTGCAGCCACCGTTTCAATGAGCGCCTTGACATGGTTCAGCCGCGCATTGGCGGCGGCCACCTTGACGGCGACCGGGTCGATGTCGGTCGCCAGCACTGGAATATGAGCGAGCTTGGCCACCGCGATGGCGAGCACCGCGCTGCCGGTGCCAAGGTCGAGCGCGTTGCGCGGATGCTCGCGCTCTATGACCTGCTCCAGCATTTCGAGGCAGCCGGCGGTGGTGCCGTGATGGCCGGTGCCGAAGGCAAGGCCGGCCTCGATCTCGATGGCGAGCTCACCGCTGTGGCGCTTCCTGCGGTCATGCGCGCCATGGACGAAGAAGCGCCCGGCCCGCACCGGCTTCAACCCCTCCAGCGAGCGCGCCACCCAGTCGATGTCGGGCAGCGCTTCGCGCTCTATCGATTTCGACAGCGACAGTCCGGCAAGGATGTCCCTAAGCCGCGCCTCGACCGCATCGACGTTGTCGTCCGCATAGAGCGATACTTCGTGGATGTCGCGGTCCTCGTCGACCTCGAGCACCGCAACCGGCAGGCCCTCATCGTCGAACGCCGCACCGAGCGCCGCGAAGATGCGATCAGCCTCGATCTTGCCCGCGGTGAAATACAAACGCGTCTGCGTCATTACCGGATATGTCAACCTTCCGCCACCAGCCGTTTGAGCTTGGCGATGGCGGCGTCCGGGCTTTCGCCATAGGCAATGGTGCCGGCGAAATCGCCCTTGGCATTGAGCAGCAGCACCGAAGCGGTGTGGTCCATCGTGTAGTCGCCGTCGTTCGTGTCGACTTTCTTCCAGTAGATACCGAAGGACTTGGCCATGGCGTGGACCTTGTCGGGATCGCCGGTGATGCCGAGGATGCGATCGGAGAAATTGCTGACATAGGTGTTCATGATTTCGGGCGTGTCGCGCTCCGGGTCGACCGTAACGAAATAGGCGCGCAGGTTCTTGCCGTCGTCGCCCATCGTCTTCAGCCAGCCGGCCAACTCGAAAAGCGTGGTCGGGCAGACTTCCGGACAATGCGTGAAGCCGAAGAAGACGACGCTGGGGTGGCCGCGAAAGGCGGCTTCGGTGACCGGCGCGCCCTTCTGGTCGACCAGCGTAAACGGCGCTCCGAACGGCTCGCCGCCATAATGTCCGCGGTACCAGTCGAAGGTGAGCCAGCCGATGCCTGCGGCCATCAAGAGCAGAATGCCGACCAGAATTGAACGCATCATCAGTGAAAGTCCGTCGTGATTTCCATCGGCCGCCATATTGGCGCCGTGAAGGCCCTGGCTTGGCGAACACTCTTAGCGGTTCGGTCGCGCCGACGCAAAGATGTCGCGTTGCCGCAACCGGCAATCCAGTGGGAAGGCGATCTGCTTGCAAAGCGCTGCCGTTCGTCCCACCTGAGGTCGGCAAAATTCGAACCGCAGGAGGCCTCTTTGCGAAAATTGATTGGCGGCGCGTTGGCCGCATGCCTGGTCATTGGTGCCGGCGCGGCCGTCGCCGAGGAAGTCGGCAAGGTCGGCGTCGATTGGCTCGGCAACGACATCATCGTCGAGGCGATCAAGGATCCGAAGGTCGAGGGCGTGACCTGCCACGTCTCCTATTTCGACCGTGGCATGATCGACCGCCTGCAGAAAGGCAACTGGTTCGAGGACCCGTCCGATTCTTCGATCTCCTGCCGCCAGACCGGGCCGATCACCATTGGCGATATCGACATGAGCGAGGCCGGCGAGGAGGTGTTCAAGCAAGGCATCAGCCTGATCTGGAAAAAGCAGGTGGTGAACCGGATCTACGACAAGGCCAACGAGACGCTGATCTACCTCTCGCATTCGCGCCAAGTGCAGGATGGCTCGGCAAAAATGTCGGTCACCACCGTGCCGCTCTACGGCCAGAACGTGGTGTGGACCAGCGGCAAGCCGAAATAGAGACTGAAGGTGCTACAGGGTCCTTGGCGCATCCAAACGGATGCGCGGCGCTGCACTCGGCTTGCGAGACTATGCGTGCCGGCGTAAAGCGCGCGCATGGACCGTCCCGAACACCTTGTCCTGAAAGATCCCGAGCCGCGCATCCATCCGACGGCGGAGCTGAAGGCTTGCAAGCTTGGACGCTATGCGTCGATCGGCGAGCGGGTCATCCTGCGCGAGGTGGTGGTCGGCGACTTCTCCTACTTCGAGCGCCACGCCGAGGCGATCTACACGACGATCGGCAAGTTCTGCTCGATCGCCGCCAACAGCCGCATCAATGCGCTGGAGCATCCGGTCGAGCGGCTGACGCAACACAAGATCAGCTACCGGCCCAACGAGTACTTCCGCTGGCTGGGTGTCGATCAGGCGTTCCGCGACCGGCGGCGGGCGAAAGCCGTCAGCATTGGCCATGATGTCTGGATCGGCCATGGCGCGGTGATCATGCCTGGCATAGTGATCGGCAATGGCGCGATCGTCGGTGCCAACGCGGTGGTGACGCGCGACGTGCCGGCCTATGCAATCGTCGCCGGCGTCCCGGCCAAGCCATTGTACCAGCGCTTCAGCGCGGAAACTGCGGCACGGATCGAACGTCTTGCCTGGTGGGACTGGCCGGTCGAGAAACTGGCCAGGGCAGTCCCCGACATGCAGGCCTTGCCTATCGAGGCTTTCCTCGACCGCTGGGAAAACGACGCCGCCTGATCGTTGCGAGCGCGGCGCGTGCGCTGTTTGACCGTGAATTCCTCCTCGCAGGGAACTCGAATCAGTTGCCGATTGTTTCTCCCTGCCATGATCGAAAAGCTGTTCACCAGGATCGCCAACCATATCGCCCATCTTGCCGGTCTGCCGCCGACGTTTGCCGTCTGTTTCCTGATCATTGTGGTCTGGGCGGCAAGCGGTCCGGTCTTCGGCTTTTCCGACACGTGGCAGCTCGTCATCAATACCGGCACCACGATCGTCACCTTCCTGATGGTGTTTCTCATCCAGAACACCCAGAACCGCGACAGTGCAGCGATCCAGGCCAAGCTCGACGAGTTGATCCGCGTCAGCAAAGCCAAGAATACCTTTATCGGCATCGAGCACCTGACCGAATCCGAAGTCGAGGAAATCCGGGCCAAATGTGAACGCGCGGCGAAGCGGCACGACGAACAGGTTGCCGACATGGCCGCACCCAAAGCCGTGGCCAAGAAGCGCAACGCGAAGAAGCACGCTTCGGCGTGAGGGAGCCTGTTGTCCGGGTTCCTGCGCGACGTTCGCCGGATCATTTCATGAATGCTGCAAAGGCTTCCTTGTAGTCCGGGTGCCAGCGCGACAGGGCAGGGCGGTTCTCGATGATGTCGCCAATCGCCCAAGCCATGCGCTTTTCGTCCATGGACCGGGTCGCCTCGTTATCGGGACACAGGATGTAGAAATCGCCACGCAGCACCGAGGCCAGCATGAAGTCGATGACCTGCTCGCCGGTCCAGGCGCCGGCCGGCTTTTCGGTCGCACCTTCGGTCAGGCCGGTAAAGGTAAACCCGGGAATGAGCAAATGCGCCGCGACATTGGCGCCGGGCTCGTTGCGCAGCGCGTGTGCAAGGCCCTCGGTATAGGTCTTCACGCCAGCCTTGGAGACGTTGTAGGCGAGGTTGCCGGGCGGCGTGGTGATGCCTTGCTTGGAGCCGGTGTTGACGATCAGACCCGGCTTTCCCGCCGCCAGCATGCGCTGCGCAAAGGCCTCGACGCCATGGATGACACCCCAGAAATTGATGTCCAGCAACTGCTTCCAGGCCTCGCGGTTCTCCCAGGGCTTGCCGGGGTTGTTGCCGACGCCGGCATTGTTCATCAGCAGCGAGACGTCGCCGAAGGCGCCGAATGTCCGTTCGGCCAGTCGGTCGAGCTCGTCGGCTTTCGAGACGTCAGTTGCAACGGCAAGCACGGCGCTCTCGCCGGCGATGGCGGCGACGGCGTGTCGGGCCTCATCGAGGCGTGCGCCGCCGATGTCGGCCAGCACGATCTTCATGCCCATCGCCGCTAGTCGTTTGGCCGCGGCAAGGCCGATGCCGCTGGCCGCGCCGGTGATGACGGCGACATTACCGGAGGCAAGTGCGGGCAGGGCGGTCTGGATCTCGGCGTTGGTGGTCATGATTTTCTCCTGTTCTGGCCGCGGCGAACTTAGCGCGGAACGAGGCTCGCGCAAGCCGATGCCGGTATCTTCGGGTTGACCGCGTCGGCGGGCGCTGCGCATGCTGATATCGAAAAAGGAGACTGACGATTGACCGACTGGATCGAGATCCTGAAAGAACAGACCGCAACCGGCGACCAGATGAGCCGCGAAGTGCCGCAAATGCTTGCCAATCCCGACATCAGCGAAGCGCAAGTGAAAACGCTTTTTTCGGCGCTCGAAAAACAGGCGGAGTTCGTCGAAAAGCTGCGTATGGCGCTGGAAAAGTTCGGCCATGATTTTTCAGTGATCAAGGCGGCCGAGCGGCTGGAGGAGCGCTACGCCGACCTTGCCGCCTCGGTAGCGGAAAAGCTGAAGGAAATGCGAGGCTAGAGCCTGTTCCATCCCGATAAAATTCGGGATGGGCTCTATCTTCTCGTTGGACCATGATCTTTTCCGAAAACCGGCATCCACTTTTCGCTGACGCGGTCCTTCGGTTCGGGATCATGGTCTGTCTATTTCTCGATTAGCCGCTCGAAGCGCCTGTCCGGCACTAACCAGATCAGCGCTACCAGGACATAGATCGAGACACCGATCCAGTGATTGACGAAGGTCAGTGCGACGGCGGCGATATAGAGGGCCAGCGAGATCTTTCCCTTGAGGTCATTGCCCAATGCCCTGGCGAAAAGGGTTTCGCTGCTGTGCAGTCGATGCAGGGCCATGGTGAGGATGTTGAAGCCGATGGCGCAGAGCGCCAGGTCGACGCCATAGACGGCGACCGGCACGGGCGCGAAATGGTTCTCACCCATGAAGGCTGTCGTCGCCGGCATCAGCGATAGCCAGAACAGCAGGTTGAGGTTCGCCCACAGCACGCGGCCGTCAACCCGCTGCACGGTATGGAACATGTTGTGCAAATTGTTCCAGTAGATGCCGACATTGATAAAGGACAGCACATAGCTGAGGAATATCGGCCAGAGTGGTGCCAGCGCGGAAAAATCCTCGCCATGCGGCACCTTCAATTCCAGCACCATGATGGTGATGATGATGGCGACCACGCCATCGGTGAATGCCTCGACCCGTCCTTTGCCCATGAATCTCCCCTGACAATCCGCTGAGGTTAAAAGAGGATCTCGCTCAGCGCCATCGGCAAAGCTGCCAAACTTGTCAGGAGCAAGTCGGGAAGGGGGAACGGCTGACGCGAAAAAGGCGTTTGGTGTCAGATCCCGAACAGCAAAAGGTCGAAAAATGACAGCTCACGCTCAAGTCATGACGCGCGATCACGAACTCGGCGGCAGCGCCGCAGCGGCTGCCGTGGCTGCCATGATCGCGGCTCTTTTCGCCGGCAGCACGGCGCTGACGCCGCTTTACATCATCTACAAGCAGGTCTTCGGCTTCTCGCAGATCACTTTGACGCTGGTCTACGCCGTCTATGTCATCGGCAATCTGGCAGCGCTGCTGATGTTGGGCCGTGTGTCCGATGTTATCGGGCGCCGTCCGATGGCATTGGCCGGGATGGCGGTGGCCGTCGTCAGCGCGGTGTTTTTCCTGTTCGCAGAAAATGTCGCGTGGCTCGACATCGCCCGGATTTTGAGCGGATTGGGAATTGGCGTCGGCGCCGGGACTGGGACGGCCTGGCTCGCCGAATTGCTCTCGGCCAACGACAAGTCACAGGCGGCGACGATTGCCACCAGCACCAATTTTCTCGGCCTCGGCATTGGTGCGCTGGGGGCCGGGTTGCTCGCAGAATACGCACCTTGGCCGCTCAGGCTGATATTCGTCGTCCACCTGGCGATGCTAGCGATCGTAACCCTGCTGATCTGGCGTACGCAGGAAACCGTTTCGCGGCCGGGAAAACTGGCTGACGTCTCGATGCGGCCGCGGCTTTCCGTGCCTGATGACATCCGCGCAAATTTCGTTGCGCCGGCGGTGACCGGCTTTGGCGCGATGGCGCTCGTCGGCTTTTATGCGGCACTCGCGCCGAGCATCCTGGCGCAGCAACTGCAGGTAGCCAACCATGCGGTAGCCGGCGCTCTGTTCTTTGAATTGTCGATCGTGGCGGCCGGCACCATTGTGGCGACGACGCGTCTTTCGAGCCGGGCCGCGATGTTTGCGGCACTTGCGCTGATGATCCCCAGCGTCGCACTGATCGTTGCGGCGCAGGTCTTCGCCTCGATGGCCATCATGGTCGCCGCAAGTGCTCTGTGTGGCGTGTCGGCAGCGCTCGGCTATCGCGGCGGCTTGCAAGTGGTGAACGAGATCGCGCCGGCGGACCGGCGCGCCGAAGTGGTCTCGGCCTTCTTCATCTGCTGTTTTTGCGGCAACGCGCTGCCGGTCATCGGCATCGGCATCCTGTCGACCGTGGCAAGCGCGACCGTGGCGAGCCTGGCCTTTGCCGGCATGATTGTCGTCTTTTCCCTGGTGGCGCTCGGGTTTGGCGCGAAATACGCGCGCTGAGCCGGCCTTTCAGCCGTTCGGCGTCTCGGGCGAAAGATGCGCGCGCTGGCGCGGCACGCCGAGGCCGGTATCCGGCGGTTCGCCGGCAGCCGGCCGGCTCTCGATCATGTGCACGCTGCGCCAACGGCCGAAGCGATAATAGGCCGTGGCCAGCACGAGCGAGGTTATCGAGCCGGCCGGAAAGCTCCACCACAACGCTTCCTCACCGATCGCACTTCGAAAGAAATAGGCGAAGCTGGTGCGCACCAGAAGTACCGAGATCACCAGGATGATCAGCGGCGGCATCACCGCGCCCGTGGCACGCACAGTGGCGAAGAGCACGATGGTGATGCCGAACAGGATGAAGGACCAGGATGCGACCTTGTTGATGTGAGTGGCGATGTCGATCGCTGCACTGTCGCTGCTGAGGAAGAGGCTGAGCACCGCGCGATCGAATACGAACAGCAGCGCGACAAGCACGCCGGTAAGCACAAGGTTGAAGCCGACGCCGGACGCGGCGATGCGGCCGATCCGGTCCCAGCGCCCGGCGCCGACATTTTGCGCCGCCATGGACGAGACCGCGGCGCCGATGGCGAGCGCCGGCATCTGGATATAGGTCCAGAGCTGGGCGGCTATGCCGTAGGCAGCCGCGACCTGCGAGCCGTAGGCATTGACCATGCCCATCACAGTCAGCGCCGCGGACGAGACGACGATCATCTGCAGGCCCATCGGCACGCCCTTGAAGACGACAATGCGCAGCAGCGCCGGGTCCGGCCGCAGCAGAGCAAGATTGGCGCCGGCCAGCCGCAGCGGGTGCTTGCGCGCATAAAGCACGATCAGGATGGCAAGCACGCTTACCGTCTGGCCGATCAGCGTCGAGGTGGCCGAGCCGGCGATGCCGAGTTCGGGGAACGGGCCGATGCCGAGAATAAGCAACGGGTTCAAAATGACGTCGAGCACGACGGCCAGCGCCATGAATAGGAAAGGCGTGCGCGAATCGCCGGCGCCGCGCAGCACCGTCATGACGAAGGACAGCAGGTTCATCATCGGTACGGCGAGAAAAATGATACGCAGATAGAAGCGCGCCAGCGGCAACGCATCGGCCGGCGTGCCGAGCGCATTGAGGATTGTATCGACCCAGATCCAGCCGCAGACCGCGAACACCACCGAGACAAGGAAGAAGAAGGTGGCGCTGGTGCCGACGATGCGGCGGGCTTCGGGCAGATCGCGGGCGCCGACCGATTGCGCGACCAGGATGGTCGCCGCCATGCCGATGCCGAAGACGGTGCCGAGGATGAGAAACAGCACGAGGTTGGCATTGGACGTGGCGGTCAGCGCCGCTTCGCCGAGGAAACGACCGACCCAGACGGCATTGATTGAGCCGTTGAGCGACTGCAGAACATTGGAGCCGAGCACCGGCAGGGCGAACAGCAGCAATGTACGCGGGATAGGTCCACTGGTGAGGTCGCTGGTCCGCCGGCGTGCGGGCATCTTGTCGTCCATGGCAGGCAACTCGGCGAAGGCTTATCTTGAGTCCGGTCCGCAATGATTGCCGATTTAACGAGACAGGTCGACGCAGCGTTGCGAATTCCGCCTGGCGTGCCTTGATCCAATCATGTTCTCAAAGCTTCCGGAATCGTATATTGATCCTGCACGCGTGGGGCCGCATCTTTCCTGGATCTCATGGGCAAGCCGGGGGTTCATGTCCGATATTCCGCTGTTTTTTGAGCGCCTGAACCGGCGTGCGTTTCTTGGTGCATCCGCTTTGGGCGCGGCCTCCGTGGCTCTTTCGGCGTGCACCACGACGGACGTAGCGGCGCCGCCAGTGACCGCGGCGCCAAGCGATCCGGCTTTCGGCGATGCCGCAAGTATGTATGCGGCGCGCGTCGACGAGGGCTATCAACTGCCGGCAATCCCGGTAGCCAAGGTCGATCCGAAATTCGTGCGCCAAATCGTGTCCGATCCGACCGGAGAAAAACCCGGCACGATCGTCGTCGATACCTCCGAGCACTTCCTCTATCTGGTGCGCGACGGCGGCAAGGCAATTCGCTATGGCGTCAGCCTCGGCAAGGCCGGTTTCGGATGGACCGGCAGCGCCGTGGTTCAGGCGAGGAAGAAGTGGCCGGTCTGGACGCCGCCGCCGGAGATGATCCAGCGCCGGCCGGAACTGGCGAAATACAAGGACGGCATGCCGCCCGGCCCGCACAGCCCGCTGGGCGCACGCGCGCTATATCTCTTCCGCGACGGCAAGGACACGATGTACCGGCTGCACGGCACGCCGGAGTGGGATTCCATCGGGAAGAACGCTTCCTCCGGCTGTGTGCGCTTCATGAATCAGGACATTATCGACCTCTACAGCCGCGTCGACGGCGTCGCGCCGGTCTTCGTGCGCCCGAACCTGTCGGCCGCCGGGAAGATCGCCGCCGTGTCGGACAGGACGGCCGAGCCGATCGATGCGGGCGTGCCAAAGGACGCGGAGATGTTGAGGTAAGTGCCTTCGACGGATCATCAGTCTTAGGTTTTGCAAACCCACTAGAACACAATCCTTGTGCCGGCGAGCCGCAACTGAAGGGCCCGACCGTTCGATCGTGCCAGGCAGGCGGACGCGTTCGGCGCATCCGCCTGCCTGGGGGTGTCGCTACTTCCCGGCGAGGCCTGGAAGCGTGACCTGATAGACCAGGAACATCGTGTCGACATCGGCGCCATCTTCGGCCTTGTAGGCCGCGCCGACCTGGAAGCCGTCCTGGGTGAGAAAGTCATTGTCGTTGGCGACGAACAGGAAATAGTCGTCGGGCCGTGTTGGATCGAGGACGCTCACCACCGACATCGCCTCCCACTTCTCCGAAAGGTTGTTGCGGTCATTGGGCGCGCCATTGTGCAGCCCGAAGCGGCCGAGCTCGGTCTTGTCGTTGATGTCGATGAACGGCGTCAGCTTGGCCGGCGTCACCGAGGGATCGAGCTCACCTTTGGGCGCAACCGGCTTGTCCTTGTCGAACTCGGTGCCGGCGATGTCGGTTGCCGCCGACACATCGACGACGCTGATCTCGCGATAGAGCGAGGTGTCGCCCTTCACCCCCTGGCCGTTGCCGCTGTCGCGCGCCAGCATCAGGAAGGTCTTGTCCGACAGAGCCACGATTTCGCTCTGCGCGGCAATCTTGGTCTTGCCCTTGGCATCGGTGAACACCGGCAGCGGCACAACATATTCATGCGCAAGCTTGAGTTGGGCCGGATCCGAGGCATCGTAGACCAGCGCGCGCGTGTTCTGGCGCGTCGAAGCGGAATCGCCGCCATCCTGTCTGGGGGCCGATTGCAGCACAGCGATCAGGAACTTCCCGTCCGGCGTCAGTGCCATGCCTTCGAGGCCCTGGTTGTTCTGACGGCCGGTTTCGGGATCCGTCGGATCTGGGTCTGCCGGGCCCGGTCCCGGATTGTTGGACGCGAAGTTCGGCGTTCCATGACGCATCGGGACAAGCGCCGCCGGCGACTGCGTTGCCGACATCAGACGCCCATCGGCGGAGAAGTGGTAGATGTTCGGACCATATTCGTCCGAGATGAACATGGTGCCGTCGGGCAGCCGCACGATCGCCTCGTTATCGAGCGCGAGCTTGCCGTTGGCTTCGGGCAGGATCGGCATGTCGTCGGTCGCGGCGCGCACGCCGTTGAGCGGATCGAGGCCGGTTGCGTCGGCGCCCTTGTCGTCGGTCAAAAGCATGGTGTCGGCAAGGGTTGCCTTGAGGCCCGACTGTTCCTGGCCGGCGGCTGGTGCCGCACCCGGTGCGATCGGGGCGAATTCGATGGCAATCGTGTTGATGCGCGGACGGTAATCGGTGGTGCCGACGACATTGTAGCCACGATCCGGCAGCAGCCACAGCGAGCCCTTATAGCCATCGGCGCCATGCGTCCAGCCGGCAGCGTCGATCGCCATGCCCGAGCCGGAGCCAAACGTCTCGCCGAACTTGTCCCTTTGGCTGGCCGGGATGCGACCGACACCGACCAGGCCCTTGTTGACGAAGCTGACGCCGCCGACGGTCGCTGCGTTTTCAGCCAAGGCCGGAGTCAAGGCGGTGAACATCGCCAGCGCGACTGCGAGGGACGCGTTTCGGTGCAGGTTTTTCATGGAAATCCTCTTTGTGACAAAACAGCCGGGATCTGAAAAAGCGCCGCGTCGCATCGAGAATGCCGCGAAAGCCTTCGGAGAAGCGATCTAGGACGCGAACATGATACTTGCGTGACAGTGCTGCGCTTGCCTGGGCCTCATGTGGTCGCAACTAGCCCGGGCATGGCGAATCCGTCGCCACCGAGAGCAATTAACAACTTTACAAATAATCATTCTTATGTGAAGTTATGACAATGAAAGGTCACCGATGACAGTCTGTCGTTTCGCTACCCGCCTCAATTCCTTTGCCTCGCGGCCACAGGCCGAGTGGCCTGATCTTGTTGGTAAACCGTCCATGCTGCAAATGGCGGCGCGTGCGGCGAAGGTTGCGGAATTGACCGATCTCGACCTCAACTTCCCCGACCATGTCGATGAAAAACCTGCGGAAATGGCACGCAAACTCGGCGATCTCGGGCTTTCCATCAATGGCTTCGCCATGCGCTACTACTCTAATCCGGCCTTCAAGCTCGGCGCCTTCACCAATCCGGATCCTTCCGTTCGCCGCGAGGCCATCGACCTGACCAAGGCCGGCATCGACGCCGCGCGCGAGGCCGGCGCCAGCCTGATGACATTGTGGCTCGGGCAGGATGGCTTCGACTACGCCTTCCAGGCTGACTACGCAACACTCTGGCAACACGAAATCGATGGCATTCGTGAAGTAGCGGCGCATGATCCGGGCTGCCAGATTAGCCTTGAATACAAACCCAACGAGCCGCGCTCCTACAGCCTGATGCCCGATGCGGCGACGACATTGCTGGCGATCCGCGAGATCGGCCTGCCCAATCTCGGCGTGACGCTCGATTTCGCTCACGTGCTCTATGCCGACGAGCAGCCGGCTTTCGCTGCCGCCCTCATAGCACGGCACAGCAAGCTGCTCGGCGTGCACCTCAACGACGGCTACGCCAAGCGCGACGACGGCCTGATGGTCGGTGCCGTGCACACGCTGCAGACGATCGAGCTGCTCAGGCAGATCCGCCGCGACGGCTATGCCGGGGCCATCTACTTCGACACGTTCCCCGACATGACCGGGCTCGATCCCGTCCACGAATGCGAAGTCAACATCGCCACCGTCAAGCGCATGCTGCGCGTCGTCGAGCGGCTGGAAAAGGACAACCGCCTGTCAGCCGCCGTCGATCGTCAGGACGCGGTCGCGTCGCAGGCCATCATCCAGGAAGCCATGCTCGGGCCGGACAGCTGAGGCCGGCGCCATCACCGTTTTTCAACAAGGGAGGAAAGACCATGAAATTTCTGCTCGTCACCGCTACCGCTGCCCTGATGACGCTGTCCATCGGCTCGGTGTTTTCCGCGGATCTCGCGCCGCTCAATTCCGACACCGAGAAGGATCGCATCGACTGGTCGCAGCTCGAGGCCAAGTTCGGGGCTTTCCCCAAGCTGCCCGAGGGCACCAAGGCGGGTGCGGTCTCCAAGACGCTGACCAACGAATACTGGCGCTCGCTGGGTGAGGGCTACAAGTCGTTCGGCGACCGCATCGGCGTGCCCGTCGTCTACCAGGCGGCGCAGAGCGAGGGCGACCAGCTCGGCCAGCTCACCATCGCCGAAGGCCTGGTCACGCAAGGCTACAACGTGCTGCTCGTTTCACCGCAGACCGACTCCAATTTGCAGCCGATCATGGAACAGGCCAGGGCCGCCAACGTGCCGGTGGTCAACGTCAATGACGCGGTCATCCCGCAGGCCGAGTACTATGTCGGCAATGTCCAGCGCGACAATGGTGTGCGTGTCGCCAAATGGTTCATCAAGAACCGGCCGGATGGCGGCAAGGTTGCCATCGTCGAAGGCCAGGCCGGCGTCTACGCCGCCGTCCAGCGCACCGACGGCTTCAAGAGCACGATCACTGAAGGCGGCAAGTTCGAGGTCGTCGCCAGCGTGCCGGGCAACTGGGATCGCCAGACCTCCTACGACGCGGCCACCAATATCCTGCAGCAGCACCCCGACCTGATCGGCTTCTATGCCAATAATGACGGCATGGCGCTGGGCATCGTCGAAGCGGTCAAGGCGGCCGGTCTGCAGGACAAGGTGGCCGTCTTCGGCACCGACGGGATTTCCGACGCTTATGCCTCGATCCGGGCCGGCGAGCTGACCGGTACCGTCGACAGCTTCCCGGTGCTGACCGGCGAGGTGGCGCTGGAATCGGCGCTGCGACTGGTGGCTGGGCAGAAGCTGCCGCGTGTTGTTGCCACCCCGCAGGCGCTGATCACCAAGGACAATGCCGACCGTTACTCGGGCGGCGGCGACGCCGTGCGCAAAGCGCTGCTCGAGGACGCGGCAGCAGGCCAATAGAGCAGGGCGGCGGGTGCCGGCCTTGGGTCGGCACCCTTGCTTGGAGAACCGAAGCAATGTCAGCGCGGCTGCAATTCGAGGGCATTTCCAAGCTGTTTCCGGCCGTGCGGGCGCTGAGCGACGTGTCCTTTTCGGTCGGCGCCGGCGAAATCCATGGCCTGCTTGGCGAGAACGGCGCCGGCAAGTCGACGCTGCTGCGCATCCTGTCGGGCGTCTACCGGCCGACAGCGGGAAGCGTTTTCATCGACGGCAGGCCGGTGACGCTGAACAACCCGGTCCAGGCGCGGGCCGCGGGCGTCGCGATGATCCATCAGGAATTACAGCAGGTGCCACGTCTCAGCGTTGCCCAGAACATGTTCCTGGGCCATCCGCTGACGCGCGGCGGCGTCTTCGTCGCACGGCGCGAGCAGGAGCGCCGCGCTGCGGAAGCCCTGGCCGCCATCGACCCGACCATCGATCCGGCAGCCCCGCTTGGCTCGCTGAAGGTGGCGCAGCGGCAAATCGTCGAGATTGCCCGGGCGCTGCTCGACCGCGCCAGGATCGTGGCGATGGACGAGCCGACATCGAGCCTCACGCCGAGCGAGTTCGAACGGCTGGCCGAAGTGATTGCGGGCCTGGCGCGCGACGGTGTCACGGTCGTCTATGTCTCGCACAAGCTGGATGAGGTGTTCGGCATCTGCCAGCGCGCCACCATCATGCGCGACGGTGTCGTGGTCGAAACCGTTGATCTCGCGCAGGTGTCGGAAAAGGCCGTCGTTTCGATGATGGTCGGCCGCGAACTTGCGCAGGAACAGCACCGCTCGCATGCTTCCAGCGAGATCAGGCTGAGCGTGCGTGGCCTGGCCTCGGCGACCAAGGTCCATGACGTTTCGTTCGACCTGCATCGCGGCGAGGTGCTGGGCATTGCCGGCCTGGTCGGCTCGGGCCGCACCGAGCTGCTGCGATTGCTGGCCGGCGCCGACCGGGCGTCATCAGGCACAATGGAGATCGACGGCAAGGCGATAAAACTTTCCAGTCCGCGCGGCGGCATCGCCGCCGGCATCGGCCTTGTGCCGGAGGAGCGCAAGCGCGAAGGCATCGTGCCGTTGCGGTCGATCTCCAGCAACATGGCGCTGGCGTCGATGGGCGTGTTCGCGCCGCGCGGCGTCATCGACCACCGCCGGCTGAAGCGCGTGGCAGCCGAGAAGATGAAACGCGTCAATCTCAGACCGTTCCTGCTCGACCGGCCGATCCGCCTATTCAGCGGCGGCAACCAGCAGAAGGCGATCATCGGCCGCTGGCTGGCGGCGGGAACGCGGATCCTTCTGTTCGACGAGCCGACGCGCGGCATCGATGTCGGCGCCAAGGCGGAGATCTACCACCTGATCGAGGAGCTCGCCGCCGAAGGCCATTCGGCAATCGTCGTTTCGTCCGAGTTGCCCGAGGTGATCCGGCTCGCCGACCGGGTGCTGGTCATGCGCGACGGCACGGTCGCCGCCGAACTGGGCCGCGCAAGTCTCAGCGAACAGGCGATCGCCGCGCACGCCATACCCCAAACGGAGATTGAGGCCGGCAAGGCGCAAGGCCGTCGGGCCGGTGCATAACGGACAGGACCAGCGGATGACCGATATAACCCAACACACAGCAGCGCGCCCAAGCGCAGATTTCCTGCACCGGTTTTCGGTGCGCGACGCTGGCACGCTGATCGGCCTGGTGGTGATCCTCGCTGTCTTCGGGGCGCTGGTCCCCGGCTTCTTTGCCGAGCGCAATTTGATCAACATCCTGCAGCAGTCGAGCATCAATGCCTGCCTGGCGTTGGGCATGACGCTGGTCATCATCTCGGGCGGCATCGATCTGTCCGTCGGGCCGACGGCAGCTCTTTCGGCAGTCATCTCGGCCTCGATGCTGGTTGGCGGCGTGCCGTTTCCGCTGGCCATCGCCGCCGGCTTCGCCATCGGCCTTGCCTGCGGCCTGCTCAACGGCGTGCTGGTCGCCTATGTCGGGCTGCAGCCCTTCATCGTCACGCTGGGAACGCTCAGCACCTACCGGGCGCTGGCGCTGATCTATACCGGCGGCAATCCGGTGCTCGGCCTGCCTGCCGGCTTCCGTGCCATCTTCAATGGCTCGCTGTTCGGATTGCCGTTGGCGGTCATTATCGTGGCCGTGGTCGCGCTGATTGCCTGGATCATCCTCAAGAAGACGCCGTTCGGCGAATATCTGCTCGCCGTCGGCGGCAATGAGGAAGCGGCCTATATAGCCGGCGTGCCGATCGCCCGCACCAAGATCGCCGCGTATATGATCTCGGGCCTGCTGGCGGCGCTTGCCGCACAGATCCTGATCGGCCGGTTGGGTGCGGCCGAACCCATTCTCGGCAATCTCTGGGAGCTCGACGCCATAGCAGCGGCGGCGATCGGCGGTGCCTCGCTGATGGGCGGCAAGGGCAGCGTCGTCGGCACAATCCTGGGTGCCGTCATCCTTGGCAGCATGCGCAATGGCCTGACGCTGATGAACGTGCAGTCCTTCTATCAGCTCCTGGCAACTGGCCTTATAATCCTCGCCGCGATGCTTGTCGATCGCGTGACGAGGGGACGTGGATGACATTGACCGGGCTGGATCTGAAAGCAGTAGGGCCGCGCATCCGCATGATGATGCCGCATCTGACGCCGCTCGAGGCGAAGGTGGTGGAAACCGTCTTCGGCAGGCGCGGCTTCGACGAGACTATCCCGCTCAAGCAGATCGCAGAGGAGGCCGGCGTCTCAGAGGCGATGGTGGTCAAAATCGCGAAGAAGCTGGGTTTTTCCGGCTATCGCGATTTCCGCACGGCGGTCTATGAATACAGCCGCCTGCCGACCACCGAGATGCATCAGGAGCTGTCGGTGGACGACAGCTCGGCCGAAATCGTGCAGAAGGTGTTCCGCACCTCCATCCAGGCGCTGGAGGAGACGCTCGCCATCCTCGACATGGACGATTTCGACCGCGCCGCCGATCTGCTTTACCGCGCCAGGAACCGCGATTTCTACGGCGTCGGCGGTTCGGCGCAGATCGCACGCGACGTCTCGCACAAATTCCTTCGGATCGGCATCCGCACCTCTGTCTACGACGATTCGCACATGATGCTAATGTCGGCCTCGTTGCTCGGCGCCGACGACATCGCCGTCGGCTTTTCGCATTCCGGCAACACCAGCGCCGTCATCGACGCTATACAGCTTGCGCGCAAAAGCGGCGCACGCACGCTGGCCATCACCAACTACGATAACTCGCCATTGGCAGCCGTCGCCGACATCGTGCTCTGCTCGACCGCGCAAGGCTCGCCGTTGATGGGTGAGAACGCCGCGGCGCGCATTGCCCAGCTCAACATCCTCGACGCGCTGTTCGTCGCGGTGGCGCAACGCGACTACCAGGCGGCGGAGCGCAATCTCGGCCGCACCATGTCCGCGGTGACGTCGAAACGGAAAGACAAGAACTCATGAAAGGCAGCGGCTCGTGAAAGTCAAGGGCACATGACGGCTTCCCCGCCGCTGGTCACCGTATTCGGCAGCCTGCATTACGACATCATGGTCGAAGCCCCCGATCGCCCACGCAAGGGCGAAACGGTGACCGGTCATGCCTGGCATCCAAAATGCGGTGGCAAGGGCGGCAACCAGGCGGTATCGGCAGCGCGGGCCGGCGTGCGTGCGGCAATGATCGGAGCTGTCGGCGATGACGATTTCGGCCGCACGCTTCTCGACAATCTCGATCGCTGGGGCGTTGACCGGCGCTCCGTGCGGGAGGCTTCCGGCGCCGGCTCGGGCATGAGCGTAGCGATTTTCGACGACAGCGGCGACTATGGCGCGGTGATCGTCTCGGGCAGCAACCTCACTCTCAGCGAAAAGGACATTGCGGAGGCGGCCGAGCTGATCGCGCAAACGGCGGTGCTGCTGCTGCAAAACGAGGTGCCGGAAGCCGCCAATATCGCCGCGGCGCGGGCGGTGAAGGCGCAAGGCGGCCGCGTCCTCCTCAACGCCGCACCCGCCCGGAAACTGTCCGCCGAGCTGATCGCGCTCACCGACATCGTCATCGTCAACGCCATCGAGGCGGAATTCCTGGCCGGTGTTCCGGTCGTCGACACGCTCGAGGGTGCTGCGAATGCGGCCGGTATGCTCGTCGGCTCCTACCCGGCTGCCATCGTCACCGCCGGCGGGGAGGGGGTCGCCTATCGCGACCGCGACGGCCAGGCGTTCGCCTTGCCTGCGATGCCGGTGAAGGTCATCAGCACCCACGGTGCCGGCGACGAATTCGTTGGCGCCTTCGCGGCGGGGCTTGCACGTGGAGAGCCTGTCAAGCCGGCACTTGCCGCCGCCAATGCCGCAGCGGCCTTGCTGGTTGCAACGCCGGAGCGCGAGCGCGGCGGGCCTTGATCAATCTGAACCTGCTCGGTGACCGCCGCGCTCAATCGCTGTCGCGCGCAATAAGCTCCAGCGGCCAGACTTCGCGGATGATGCGGGCGCCTTCGGTGCCGGCGAAGGCCGGAATCGATGCCAGCAGCATTTCGGCCAGCCGCTCGCCCATCGGCTCCAGCGCCGGGCGGAAGCCGGTCAGCGCCGGCGAAAAATAGCGGCAGAGCGGCGTGTCGACGATGACGATCACCGCGATGTCGTGGCCGGGCTTGATTCCCGCCTCGGCCAGAGCCTTGCAGCCGCCAAGCGCCATCGCGTCGTTGTTGAAGATGATGGCGCTCGGCGGGTCCTTGGAGCGCATGACCTTCGGTGTCACCGCGTAGCCGCCGGCCTCGTTGATGAAGCCGTCGGCGATCAACTCGGGGTCGAATTCGATGCCGTGCCGCCGCAACGCCTTGCGATAGCCGGCGAGGAACAGATAGCCGAAATTGAGGTCGAGCGACGGGCGGATGGCGGCGATGCGCCGGTGGCCGCGCGCGACGAGACGATCGACGGCGTCAGCTCCGGCTTTTTCGAAGTCGAGGTCGAGCGAGGGGTAGGCATCGCCGCCGGAACGGCTGCGGCCGAGCGTCGCGAACGGGAAACCGGCCTGGGTCAAATAGTCGATGCGCTCGTCTTCGCGCCGCGTCCAGGCCAGCACCACGGCATCGGCCCGGCGGGTCTCGACGACACGGCGCAGGCGCTCCTGCTGATAGTCGCCTGGCGCGCCCATCACCACGATCAGGTCGAGCCCGCTTTCGGCGAGCTTGGCCTGCAGCCCGGTCAGGAATGGAATGAAGAACGGCTCGCCATACTCCTGGTCGCCCGGATGCGGCTGCAGCATGAAGGCGATCGAATGGGTGGCGCCGCGCCGCAGGCTGCGGCCGGACTGGTTCGGTGAATAGTTCAGTTTCTTGGCCGCATCGAGCACGCGCTGGCGTGTGTCGGCATTGACGTCGGCGCGACCGTTGAGCGCGCGCGACACCGTGCCGATCGAAATGTTCAGGTGACGCGCAAGGTCGTGAATGCTGGACGCCAAAGGACAGTTCTCCCCCTTGCTTGGCTAGCACCGGCTGCTCTCCGGGCCAAGCCGACACCACGATTTTTCGCAACCGGCCAATTGACATTCTACGCCATCGGGTGTGTTCTCGTAAACGTTTACGGAAAAACATTCACGGCCCTGCCGTGAATGCCGTGAGGATCGGTCTGGAGGGGCCGAGAGGGAGGAACACTGGATGATCAATGTCGTCCTGGTCGGCTGCGGAGCGATGAGCAAGGCCTGGCTCGATGCGGCCAGGCAGATCGACGGGCTCGCCATTGTAGGCCTGGTTGATATCGACGCCGAAAGGGCGCGGGCGAGGGCGCGCGAATACGAGCTTTCCGGCGCTGTCATCGGAACCGACCTCGACGCCGTGCTCGACCAGACCAGGCCCGACGCGGTATTCGACGTGGTGGTTCCCGCCGCCCGCCGCGAGGTCGCGTTTTCCGCCTTTGCCCATCATTGCCACCTCTTGACCGAAAAGCCGCTGGCCGACAGCCCGGGCAATGCGCGTGCCATTGTCGAGGCCGCCCGCAGCGCCGGGCGCATCCATGCCGTCGTGCAGAACCGCCGCTATGTCGCCAATGTCAGGCGCATCCGGCGCTTTCTCGCTTCCGGCGTCGTTGGTGCTGCGACCAGCATCCACGCCGATTTCTTCGTTGCGCCGCATTTCGGCGGTTTTCGCGAAGAGATGCGCCATGTGCTGCTGCTCGATATGGCGATCCACACATTCGATGCCGCCCGCTACATGGTGGCCGGCGAGCCGGCCGGTGTCCATTGCCAGGAGTGGGAGCCGGCCAATTCCTGGTATCGGCAAGGGTCGTCGGCAACCGCAAGCTTCGACCTCGGCGGCGGCAAGCTGTTCACCTATGCCGGCAGCTGGTGCGCGGCCGGCTTCCGTACCAGTTGGGACAGTACATGGCGTATTGTCGCCGAGCGCGGCAGCATTGTCTGGGACGGCGAGGATGGGCTGAAGGCGGAAGTCGTGCGGCCGGTCCGTGAAGGCCTGTTCGACCGCACCGAACCGATCGCCGTGCCGCCGCTCGACCCGGCCGATCGCGTCGGCGGCCATCTCGGCATTATCCAGGATTTCGTCCGCGCCGTCGAAACCGGCACCGAGCCGGAGACGCGCGGTGCCGACAACATCAAGAGCCTGGCCATGGTTTTCGCTGCGATCGAGAGCGCCGAGACCGGGCATCGGGTCGCTATCACTGCACAGGAAGGATCATGATGCCAAACCCGCTGCTCGACATCAGGATCGGCACCATGGTGCGCGCCAATCTCGACGACCCGGCCGCCTATGTCAGGCAGATCCTGCCGCTCGGCTTCGAGAGCATCCAGCCGTTCTTCTGGCAGACGCTGGGCGGCAAGGACATTCCGCGGCTGGCGGGCGAGATCCGCGAGGCGATCGGCGATGCCGATGTCATCGTCTCGTCGATCGGCGTGTTCGGCAATCCGCTGGAGAGCGGCGAGATCGATCGCGGCGTGCTCCAGGCGTGGGAAACGATCATCGACAACGCCCATCTGTTCGGCACCAATATGGTCAGCGGCTTTACCGGCCGCATTCGCGGCAAGCCGCTGCCCGACAGCCTGCCGCGTTTCCGCGAGGTCTGGGGACCCTTGGCCAGGCGCGCCGCCGACAAGGGCGTGCGCATCGCGTTCGAGAACTGCGCCATGGACGGCAACTGGGCCAGCGGCGACTGGAACATCGCCCACAATCCGGACGCCTGGGAGTTGATGTTCAACGAGTTGCCGGACGACAATCTCGGCCTGGAGTGGGAGCCCTGCCACCAGCTGGTCTACCTGATCGATCCGATCCCGCAGATCCGCAAATGGGCGCCGCGCATCTTCCACGTCCACGGCAAGGACGCGACGGTGCGCTGGGACGTGATCCGCGAACATGGCGTGTTCGGTCGCCTGCCGTTCGTCCAGATGCGCACGCCGGGCTTCGGCGACAGCGACTGGACAAGGGTGATCAGCGAGCTGCGGCTGGCCGGCTACAAGGGCGCCATCGACATCGAGGGCTGGCACGACCCGGTCTATCGCGGCGATCTCGAGATCACCGGCCAGGCGCGTGCGCTGGATTATCTCCAACAATGCCGGGGAGGCGCGAGCTACCTGCCGAACCCGGTGTGAGAACTCGGCCGGCGGGAGGTGCCGGCCAGGGAAAGATTGCGGCGCCTTGCCGAAGCGATCGTCGAAACCCCTCGGTTAGCGAGGGAACAAAGGGAGGATAAGTGCATGAGCATTACGATGAGAAGGACAGTTCTGCGCTCGACCGTCGCGGCGGCCGCGATGGCGCTCGCCGCCGCACTCTCGACCTTGCCGGCGCAGGCGCTCGATGCCCAGTGGTGCAAGGATGTCCATATCCGTTTCTTCGTCGGCGGGGCGGAGGGCGATGCCTTCGGCACGATCGTCTATAATGGTGCCAAGCAGGCGGCGGCCGATCTCGGGCCGAAGGTCGACTACATCTTTTCCCAGTGGGATGTCGAGAAGATGGTGCAGCAGTTGCGCGAGGCTGTCGCGGTCAAGCCCCAAGGCATCGCCATGATGGGCCACCCCGGCGACGCTTCGATCATGCCGCTGGCCGAACAGGCACACAAGGACGGTATCAAGATGATGTACCAGAACGTGCCGGTGCCGACGGTCACGGCGGCGTTCGGCGGCGGCTATGTCGGCGCCCAGCAGGAGCAGCAGGGCCGCGCGCTCGGCGCCGAGGCGGTCAAGCTGGCCGGGCTCAAGGCCGGCGACAAGGCGATCATGATCGGCCCGTTCGAAAACGAGAGCCGCGGCGCGCGCGAGCGCGGCACTGTCGCTGCCCTCAAGGAAGCGGGCGTCGAGGTCATACAGCTCTCCTCGCCGCCAAGCGGCGAATGGGCTTCCGACCCCAATCTGGCCATTCCGGTGATCACCGCGGCACTGCTCAACAATCCCGACGTCAAGGCGGTTGGCTATCCCGGCGGGCAGATGCTGGGCAACGTACCGACTTACATGCAGGCGGCGGGCAGGAAGCCGGGCGATATCTTCAACTTCGGCTTCGACACCAGCCCGCAGATCGTCGAGGGCTTCAAGGGCGGCTGGGTGCAACTGACGGCCGACCAGCAGCCGTTCCTGCAGGGATATCTGCCGATCCTCAGCCTCTGCCAGCAAGTGGTGCTGGGTCTGGCGCCGATGAACGTCGACACCGGCGCCGGTTTCGTCACGCCACAGAATTACGAGATCGTCGCCGAGCTCGCCAAGCAGGCGCTGCGCTGACCTCCCAAGCCGTCGGCCGGGATCGAGCCCGGCCGGCGGGACCGCCGGCGAAAAGGCCGGCACGCGAAAATCAAGCGAGGATCGCCATGGCCGAACGCATCATAGAACTGCGCGACATCAGCAAGTCCTATGGCCAGGTCTATGCGCTGGGTGGGGTCAATCTTAGCGTCGATCGCGGCGAGGTGGTCGGCCTGATCGGCGATAATGGCGCCGGCAAGTCGACGCTGATCAAGATCCTGTCTGGCGTGGTCAAGCCGACCAGCGGCGAGATTCTCGTCCGCGGCAAGCCGGTGACCGGATGGAACCCTGCGCGCTCGCGCGACGCCGGCATCGAAACGGTGTTCCAGGACCGGGCGCTCGCCGTGCAGCAGACGATCGTGCGCAATATCTTCATGGGCCGCGAACTCACCGGCTGGCTTGGCTGGCTGAAGGTCAACAAGGAGATCGCGGAGGCGAGCCGGCTGATGCGCGAGATCGGCTTCACCTCGAAAGTGTTCACGCCACAGTCGATCGTCGGCCAGCTCTCGGGCGGCGAACGCCAGGGCGTGGCGATCGCCCGCGCCATCTACAAGCAGGCCGACCTGATCATCCTCGACGAGCCGACGACGGCGCTGTCGCTGACCGAAACCGCGAAGGTTTTTCATTTCGTGCGCCAGGTGCGGGCGAGCGGCCGGTCGATCCTGTTCATCGGCCACAACATCCACCACGTCTTCGATATCGCCGACCGCTTCGTGGTGCTCGACCGCGGCAAGGTCGCGCTCAGCGCCGACCGCAGCGAGGTCAACTCGGCCGAAGACCTCATCAATTTCATGGAAGACGTGGCACATCCCGGCGGATTGCCGGGACTTCGCGACGCCGGGGAGCAGATAGCGCGATGAGCAAGACCATGGATCCCGATCTGCAGACCCCTCTAGGCAGCAGCGATGCCGCCCGAAAGGCATGGAAACACCCGTCCGATAACTGGCTGCGCGGCTTTGTCCTCGACAACCGCGCCGCACTCGGCACGCTTGCCGTGTTCATCGTGATGATGGCGGTGTTCATGATCGCCAATCCGACGGTCTTCACCAGCTGGTATCTCTATAGTTCCGTGCTTACCACGCTGCCTGTGGCGCTGTTCGTGGTGGTGCCGCTCGTCTTCGTCGTCACCTGTGGCGAGATCGACCTGTCGTTTCCGGCGACGATGGGCTTCGCCTCGTGGGTCTTCGCGCTGGTCGTGCAGGCCGGCTACGACCCGTTCGTCGGCATCGCCGCCGCAATCGTCACCGGCATGCTGCTCGGCTTCCTGGTCGGCTCGCTGGTCGTCTATGGCGGGCTGTCGTCGCTGATCGCCACGCTCGGCATGAATTTCCTGCTGCGCGGCCTGATCCAGATCATCAACGAGGGCAGGTCGACCGCGCTGACCGGCCTTGCCGACAGCTGGGCCTACAAGATCTTCTCCAGCCAGCTTTACGGCATCCCGGTGCAGATATTCTGGGCCATCGCCTTCGTCGTGCTGTCGGCGCTGCTCTACAACCGCCATCGCTTCGGTGCCCAGGTCAAGGTGGTCGGCGACAATCCCGACAGCGCCCAGCAGATGGGCATCGATGTCAAGCGCGTCAGGGTGAAAGTGTTCGTCTTCGTCGGTATCGGCGCGGCGATCGCCGGCACGTTCTCGGTAATGATCAACTTCACCTGGTGGCCGACGGCGGGCGACGGATACCTGCTGCCGGTGCTGGCATCGGTGTTCGTCGGAGGCACGCCGACCTGGGGCGGCATCGGCACCGTCGTCGGCGGCGCGATCGGCGCGGTTACGGTGTCCTTCATCCAGACCGGCGTCGTCGCGGCGGGACTGAGCGGCTTCTACGTCCAGTTCTTCAACGGGCTGATCATTATCCTGTCGCTGCTCGGCCATAAGTGGAACCAAGCGCGGTATCGGTGACCGGCGGCCTCAAACCCCCGTGACAAACCCGTCCAGCACGCGTTTCTGGCCGGCCTTGTCGAAGTCGATGGTCAGCTTGTTGCCTTCGATGGCCGAGATGTTGCCGTTGCCGAATTTCTGGTGGAAGACGCGGTCGCCAACGCTGAAGGGGGAGGGCGTGTCGGCGACGGATTTGGCGACCAGCTCGCCGTCGATGGTGCGGCCCTTGATCGAGGTGCGGCCGGCACCGTAGCCCGAGTCGGTTTCGCCATAGCCGATGCGCTCGACCTGGTGACCGGAGCGCGTGCCCCAATTGCGGTCGGTCGCCTCGGTGCGGTTCGCTTGAGCGCGCTGCCAGCCCGGCGTCGCATAGGTGTTGGAGAAAGCGCCGGATTTCTCGGCGCCGGAATTGCCGCCAATGTTGTCGAAGCGCGACGCCCCGTAGGGGTTCTGTCTTCCTGCCCCTTGGCCACCACGACCGGAGGCGAAAGAACCACCGCCATAGGCGTTGCCGTAACCGCCATAGGAGTTGCCGCTTTCGGCGACCTCGACATGGGCTTCCGGCAGTTCGTCGAGAAAGCGCGACGGGATAGTCGATTGCCAGAGGCCATGGATGCGGCGGTTGGAGACGAACCACAAATGCAGGTTCTTCTTGGCGCGGGTCAGCCCGACATAGGCAAGGCGGCGCTCTTCCTCCAGGCCGGAGCGGCCGCCCTCGTCGAGTGCGCGCTGATGCGGGAACAGGCCCTCCTCCCAGCCAGGCAGAAAGACGGTCTCGAATTCGAGGCCCTTGGCCGAATGCAGCGTCATGATGTTGACGGCGTCGAGCTCGGCGTTCTGCTCGGCGTCCATGACGAGTGCGACATGTTCGAGGAAGGAGCGCAGCGATTCGTACTCCTCCATGGAGCGGATCAGTTCTTTCAAGTTCTCGAGCCGGCCGGGCGCTTCCACCGAGCGGTCGTTCTTCCACATGTCGGTGTAGCCGCTCTCCTCCAAAATGGTCTCGGCGAGCTCGGTATGCGGGGTGGTTTCCAGAGCCTTCTGCCAGCGTTCGAAATTGGCGGCGACCTCGCGAAGTGCGGCGCGCGGCTTCGGCTTCAGCTCGTCGCTCTCGGCGAGTTTTGCCGCCGCCTCCAGCATCGGGATGCGAAGGGCGCGGGCGGTATCATGGATCTGGCGGATGGTGGCCTCGCCAAGCCCGCGCTTCGGCACGTTGACGATGCGCTCGAAAGCGAGGTCGTCGGCGCCTTGCGCGACGACGCGGAAGAAGGCCAGCGCGTCGCGGATCTCGAGCCGCTCATAGAAGCGCGGGCCGCCGATAACGCGGTAGTTGAGGCCGAGCGTGACGAAGCGGTCCTCGAATTCGCGCATCTGGAAAGACGCGCGGACGAGAATCGCCATATCGTTCAAATTGTGCTTCTGGCGCTGGTAGGCCTCGATGGTCTCGCCGACGGCGCGGGCCTCCTCCTCGGAATCCCAGGCGGCGTGGACATGCACCTTCTCGTCGTCCTCGGCGATCTTCTCGGTAAACAGCGTCTTGCCGAAGCGGCCCTCATTGTGGGCGATGAGATGCGAGGCGGTGCCGAGGATGTGCGCGGTCGAGCGGTAGTTGCGCTCCAGCCGGATGATGGTGGCGCCGGGGAAATCCTTGTCGAAGCGCAGGATGTTGTCGACTTCGGCGCCGCGCCAGCCATAGATCGACTGGTCGTCGTCGCCGACGCAGCAGATGTTAACTTTGCTTTCGCTCACGGCCGCGCGCGAGCTTCGCTCGCTGGCCTCCGCGGGGGCGGCCTGGCCGGCCGACGCCCGGTCGGGCTTGCGGCCTTCGGCCGAAGAGCGCCCAATCTCCCCCGCGAGGGGGGAGATTGGCTTGCCTTGAGGCCGCTGGGCCAGCAGGCGCAGCCACATGTACTGTGCGGTGTTGGTGTCCTGGTACTCGTCGACGAGGATGTAGCGGAAGCGCTTGTGGTATTCCTTCAGCACGTCCGGATTGGCGCGGAAGATGCGGATCGGGTGACATAGGAGATCGCCGAAGTCACAGGCATTCAGCGTCTGCAGCCGCTCCTGATAGGCCTTGTAGAGTTCGCGGCCCTTGCCGTTGGCGAAGGCACGGGCATCGCCCTCGGGGATGTCGGCGGGACCGAGGCCCTTGTTCTTCCAGCCGTCGATCATCTGGGCGAACTGCTTGGCCGGCCAGCGCTTGTCGTCCAGCCCTTCCGCCTGGATGAGCTGTTTGATCAGCCGCACGACATCGTCGGTGTCGAGAATGGTGAAGTCGGATTTGAGCCCGGCCAGCTCGGCATGTCGGCGCAGCAGCTTCACGCCAATCGAGTGGAAGGTGCCGAGCCACGGCATGCCCTCGACATTGCCTTCGCCGATCAACAGGCCGATGCGCTGCTTCATCTCGCGCGCCGCCTTGTTGGTGAAGGTGACGGCGAGGATCTGCGAAGGGAAGGCCTTGCCGGTGGCAAGGATGTGGGCGATGCGGGTGGTCAAGACGCGCGTCTTGCCGGTGCCGGCGCCGGCCAGCACCAGCACCGGGCCTTCCGTGGTTTCCACCGCCAGCCGCTGCTCGGGGTTGAGGCCGTTGAGATAATCGGGCGCGTTGTTTTGATTGCTGCGGGCAGCCATGGCGCGCGCGGCGATGCCCGACGGGGCCACGGGCCGCGCGTTCGGTTCGTCAAAAAAGGGCATGTCTTCCGAAAAGCCGGACATCTCTCCCCGAATGTAGTGATTCGGCAGCGAAAGGCCAGAAGTGTCTCCGTTTTGTTCTCTGTCCAGTCGGTAGACTCACAATCTGAATGGGTCCGCTAACCAAAACGCCGAGCTTGCCGTGGGTCGACGCCGTAAAACGCCGAGCTTGCTTGACAGGGGAAGCGGGCCGGAGAAAGTTGCGTGGGGGCAGGCACGCAATGCGGGGTTGCCCATGGACGCGTCGCGGAGCGCACCAGTCGAAGGAGCACCGTCTTGGCTGTGGTCATCACCTCCCTGATCCTTTTCCTCATCGGCCTGGCGCTTGGCGGCGGCGGCATCTGGCTCGTGACGCTGGGCGGCAGCTGGTATTACGTCATCGCCGGCATAGCTTTCCTGATCGCTGCCTGGCTGCTCTACAGGCGCAGATCCACGGCGCTGTGGCTCTACGCGGCGATCGTGCTCGGCACGCTCGCCTGGGCTGTCTGGGAAACCGGCTTCGACTGGTGGGAGCTCGGCCCGCGCGGCGGCATCATCGTGCTTGTCGCGCTGTGGCTATTGACGCCATGGGCGCGGCGCGGGCTTACCGGTCCCGACGGACGAGCGCCGCTGATCCTCGCGGTGCTGGCATCGCTCGGCGTCGCCGGTTATTCGATGACGACGGACCCAAAGGATATTGCCGGCCAACTCAACACCGACAAGGTGACGCCGACGGCCGAACTCGGCGGCAATGTGCCGGCCGGCGAATGGCACTATTACGGTCGCACGCAATATGGCCAGCGCTATTCGCCGCTCGACCAGATCACCCCCGAAAACGTTGCCAATCTGCAGCCGGCCTGGACCTATCGCACCGGCGACGTGAAAGGGCCCGACGACATCGGCGAGACGACCTATCAGGTGACGCCGCTGAAAATCGCCGACACGCTCTACATCTGCACGCCGCATAATTTCGCCATCGCCATCGATGCCGCGAGCGGCAAGGAGAAATGGCGTTTCGATCCGCAGGTCAAGCTCAACAAGGACCGCCAGCACCAGACCTGCCGCGGCGTGGCTTACTATGCCGATGCCAAGATCGCCGCCGGCCAGCCCTGCGCCACGCGCATCTATCTGCCGACATCGGACGCCCGGCTGATCGCGCTCGACGCGGCGAATGGCCAGGTCTGTCCGACATTTGCCGAGGGCGGCACGCTGAACCTGCTCGCCAACATGCCATATCCGAAGCCGGGCTATTACTATTCGACTTCCGCGCCGCTGATCGTCGCCAACAAGATCATCGTCGGCGGCGCGGTCAACGACAATTATTCGACGCAGGAGCCGTCCGGGGTCATCCGTGCCTACGATGCCGACACCGGCGCGCTGTTATGGAATTGGGATTCCGGCAATCCGGACCAGACGACGCCGCTGCCGCCGGGCCAGACCTACACCAACAACTCGCCCAATATGTGGTCGACGGCGAGCGCCGACGAGAAGCTCGGCCTGCTCTATGTGCCGCTCGGCAACAAGACGCCGGACCAGCTCGGCGCCGGACGCAGCGCCAATGACGAGAAATTCTCTTCCTCGATCACCGCGCTCGATCTCAACACCGGACAATTGCGCTGGGTGCGGCAGACCGTGCATCACGATCTCTGGGACATGGACGTGCCGGCGCAGCCGACGCTGGTCGACATAACCACGGCCAGTGGTGTGGTGCCGGCGCTGGTCGGGCCGACCAAGCAGGGCGACCTCTATGTGCTCGACCGGCGCAGCGGCGAGCCGATCGTTCCGGTCAAGGAAGTGCCGGCGCCGGGCGGCGCGATCGAAGGCGACCATACCTCGCCGACGCAGCCGGTCTCGGACCTCAGCTTCAGTCCGAAGCCACTGACCGGCGCGGATATGTGGGGCATCACCATGTTCGACCAGCTGGCCTGCCGGATCGAGCTTCGGAAGCTGCGGTATGAGGGCCGCTATACGCCGCCGTCGCTGCAAGGCTCGCTGATCTATCCTGGCAATTTCGGCACCTTCAACTGGGGCGGCGTGGCAGTCGATCCGGTCCGGCAGGTGATGTTCGGCATGCCGACATACCTGGCGTTCATCTCCAAATTGGTGCCGCGCGCCGACGTGCCGCCGCCGGGCGATACCAAGGGCAGCGAACAAGGCCTGAACCGCAATGACGGTGCGCCTTACGCAGTGATATTGAAGCCATTCCTGTCGCCGCTCGGCATTCCCTGCCAGGCGCCTCCGTGGGGCTATGTGGCCGGCGCCGACCTTCGGACCGGCAAGATCGTCTACAAGCATCGCAACGGCACCGTCTACGACATGACGCCGCTGCCGCTGCCGTTCAAGGTCGGCGTGCCGGGCATTGGCGGGCCGATGATCACTGCCGGCGGCGTCGCCTTTCTCGGTGCGGCGGTCGACGACTATGTGCGCGCTTATGACCTGACGACCGGCAAACAGCTCTGGCAGGCGCGGCTGCCTGCCGGCGGGCAGTCGACACCGATGACCTACACGGTAGCCGACGGACGCCAGTTCGTCGTCATCGTTGCCGGCGGCCACGGCTCGGTCGGCACCAAGCCGGGCGATTATGTGATGGCCTATACGCTGCCGAAATAGAGAAGTTCCTCAGAGCCCGAGATGCCCTTTCAGGTCGGGTACCGATGCAAGTACCTCGTTGGTCAGCTGCGGGCCGGCGGCTGTCTCGGCCTGCTGGACCAACGCGGCATCAAGGCCATCGTGCAGAGACTTATGGCAGCCCTCACTCAGCCGTGACTGGACCAGCCAGGCTTCGACCCTATGTTGCTGCCGGGGGCCGAAGACCTAGGAGCGCGCCATGACAACACCTGCCGGCCCCGCCAAGCCTGTCATTACCCAGGCGATGATCGATGCCTATGATGAATACACGCATCTGACGCTCGACCGGCGGCGCTTCATGGAGCAGTTGACCAGGCTTGCCGGGTCGGGTGCGGCAGCGGCCGCGATCTCGCCGCTGCTGGCGGCGAATTCGGCCCAGGCGGCAATCGTCGCGGAAAACGATCCGCGCGTGAAAGGCGAGGACATCAGCTATACAGGCAGCGGCGGCGAGATGAAGGGTTATCTGGTCAAGCCGGCGGGTCAGGCCGGCAAGCTGGGCACGGTCATCGTCGTGCACGAAAACCGGGGGCTCAACCCGCATATTCGCGACGTGGCGCGGCGCGTGGCGCTGGAGGGGTTCGTGGCGCTTGCCCCGGACTTCATGACACCGCTCGGCGGCACGCCGGCCGATGAAAACAGGGCACGTGACCTGTTTTCCCAGCTCGATCCAGCACAGGTCGCCACCAATGCCGTCGCAACGGTCGCCTACCTCAAAGGCCACAAGGACGGCAACGGCAAGGTCGGCGCCGTCGGCTTCTGCTGGGGCGGCGGCACGGTGAACATGCTGGCCGTCAACGCGCCGGATCTTGCAGCCGCCGTTGCCTATTACGGCATGCAGCCGAAGGCCGAGGACGTGCCGAAGATCAAGGCGCCGCTCATGCTGCATTATGCCGGGCTCGACACCCGCACCAATGCCGGCATCGACGCCTTCAAGAAGGAACTCGACGCGGCCCATATCGAATATTCGGTCTATGTCTATGAAGGCGCCAACCATGCCTTCAACAACGACACATCGGCGGCCCGTTACGACAAGAAGGCGGCTGACCTCGCCTGGGGGCGGACGATCGCTTTCCTCAAGGAGAAGTTGGCCTGATCAGGCGGGCGCCAGCGCCGGTTTGTGAAGGGCGACGCCGGCCACCACCAGCGCGATGCCGAGGCAGTCAGTGAGGCTCGGCACCTGCCGCAGCACGATGACGCCGATAAACGTCGCGGTAACCGGAAGCAATGACAGCATCAGCGCGAAACTGGAGCGCGGCAGCCGCGACATGGCAAGCTGGTCGCAAATATAGGGAATGACCGATGAGCAGATGCCGACACCGACCGCCGCAAGCAGCAGCGGCGGCGTCGAGAACGCCGGCAGCGCATCGGCAAGACCGATCGGCAGAACGACGAGAAGGGCGACCGCCATGGCGGCACCCAGCCCGGCGATGCCATCGCCAGCGTCGGCGCGCGCGACGCGGTGGCCGAGCACGATATAGAAGACGAACAGCGCGCCATTGAGGAAGGCCCAGAACAGGCCGACAGGATCGCTCGACCATTTGACGTCGATGAGCAGCAAGGTGCCGGCGACGGCGATTGCAAGGGCGGCGAGATTGCGCGGGCTTCTGAGGCCGACAAGCGCGACGCCGATGGTGCCGACGAATTCGATCGCCGCTACCAGCGAGATCGGCAGCCGGTCGAGCGCCAGGTAAAACGAGCAATTCATCACCCCAAGGCAGACGCCGAAACCCACAAGCAACAACCGCGTCGAGCGATCGGCGCGGGCGAAGACCGCCCATGGTCGGGTCAGCGGGGCAAAAACCAGTGCCGCGGTGGCGATGCGCAGCCACGCCATGCCGAGCACGCCGACATGCGAGAAAAGCAGGACTGCGAAAGCGGGGCCGAGATAGTGGAACACGGCGCTGACGCCGAACCACAGATGGGGCGGCACCGAGCTTGCCAAGGTAAAAGCCGGGCCGGCGAGTGCCGGACTTGCTGCTGGGGCTTGCGTCCGATCTTCCATGGGGTCAGTATCGCAGGCGATTTTTGCCGTTGATATGGATGATGGCCGGGCATTGCGGCTATTCCCTTTTCGAAAGCAAGGAGTATTCCGCTGAAACGCCTTCGAAATGAAAATACCGATCTGGATCCGGCGGATCTAAAAATCCTGCGCCTGCTGGAGGAGGATGCGCGCACCAGTATTGCCGAACTGGCGCGCTCAGTCGGCCTGTCGGCGCCGAGCGTCGCCGAGCGCATCAAGCGGCTGCAGGAAAGCGGCGTGATCGAGGCCTATACGGTGCGGATTAATCCGGCCGCGCTCGGCATGAAGCTGTCGGCATGGCTGCGCATCAGGCCGGTGCCGGGGCAACTCGCCGTCGTGGCCGAAATCATCCGCGACCTGCCGGAAATCGCCCAATGCGACCGGGTCACCGGCGAAGACTGTTTCATCGCGCTGGCGCATGTCGGCTCGGTCGCCGAGCTCGAGCGGGTGATCGACCGGATCATTCCCCATGCGATGACCAATACGGCGATCATCCAGTCGACGCCGGTAGTGGCACGCTCGCCGCTAGGGGCGGTGAAGCGCCCGGCCTGATGCTAGATTTAAATCTGCGACGTCAGCTCGACCGGGAAATCGTCATTGTCGGCGTCGCGCATGGCGGCGAGGCTGCGGTTGTCCAGCACCTCTGCGATCGCCTGACGCACCTCCAGCATCATGTGCCGGACCTGGCAGGTCGCCTCGTCGCAATCCTCGCAGCGCTGGTATTGTGTGCGGCTGGCGCAAGGGATCGGCGCCAGCGGCCCGTCGAGGACACGCACGACATGGCCGATCTTGATTTCGGAAGCGGGACGGGCGAGGCGGTAACCGCCTTCCTTGCCCTTGCGGCTCTGGACGAAGCCGGCATTGCGCAACTCGCCCAGGATGGCATCCAGGAATTTCTTGGGGATGTTGTTGGCGACCGCAATGTCGTTGACGAATGCGAGCTGGCCGACCGGCAGGCCGGACAGATGCACGAGAGCCTTGAGGCCGTATTTGCCTTTTTTGGTAAGCATGCCCGAGTCAACCCATTAAGCCCCAACCACCCGCATCTGGCGGCTGTTTGTGTGCAAATAATGACGGTTTGGCCGTGCGATGCCGTTCGCGCAGACAGGCCGCCCGAAGACATATTGCGCGCAAACGCGTTGATTCTTCGTAACGTTTTGGAGGGCGGGCGTCCGGAACGGGCGGAGGCCACGTTTTCGGCGAGCAAATGAAGAAAGCCGGCAAACGCCCGCTTTCAATCAGTTCACGAGGTTGCAGACGTCAGCGGCTGCCGTAAGTCTGGTCGAGCAGGCCGCCAGCGGCGAAATGCTCGGCCTGGACCTTGGCCCAGCCGCCGAAGACATCCTCCACCGTCAATAGGCGGACATCGGGAAACTCAGCCTTGTACTTGGCGGCGACCGTCGCGTCGCGGGTCCGCAGGCCGTTGCGGGCGGCGATGTCCTGGCCCTCCAGCGTATAAAGGAAGTCGAGATAGGTCTTGGCGAGGTCGCGCGTGCCATGCTCGTCGGCGATCGTGTCGACGATCGCCACCGGAAACTCGGCCAAAAGGCTGACCGAGGGCGTCACCTGCTCGAATTTGTCCTCGCCATACTCCTTGCGGACGCCGCGCGTTTCCGACTCAAAGGTGATCAGCACGTCGCCGATCTCGCGCTGCACGAAAGTGGTGGTCGCGGCGCGTCCGCCGCTGTCGAAGATCGGTACGTTGTTGAACAGCTTGGTGACGAATTCCTTCACCTTGGCGTCGTCGCCCTTGAAGGCTTCCTTGGCGTAGGCGGTGGCCGCAAGGTAGGTGTACCGGGCATTGCCGGAGGTTTTCGGATTGGGGAAGATCACCTGGACGTCGTCGCGCACGAGATCGTTCCAATCCTTGATGTGCTTCGGATTGCCGGCGCGCACCAGGAAGGAGGGCAGCGAATAGAAGGGCGAGGCGTTGTCGGGAAAATCTTTCTGCCAATCCGCGGAGATGAGACCCTTCCTGACCAGGAAGTCGATGTCGAGGACCTGGTTGAAGGTGACCACATCGGCGCCGAGGCCCTCGGCGATGGCACGTGCCTGCGCAGACGTCCCGGCATGCGACTGATCGATGGTGACGCCTGGGTGGCCGGCGACGAACGCCTTGTTGACCTGCGCAAACAGCTCGCGGCCGACATCGTAAGAAGCGTTCAGCAATTTGTCGGCCGACCAGGCTTGGGAGGATGCGAGGAACAGGCCGGCCAATGTGGCGACGCCAAGCAAAAATCGCTTCATGAAAACAAGGCTCCAATGCGTGCGCTTATTGCCGGACTATAGCGGCAAGGCATTGTGCGCGACGAGGCAGGCAGAGCGGCCGCTCCACGTTGTCGATAGAAGAAATATTCCCGCTGTGGAGGATTTCTAGTTTTTTCTTTCAGGCAGAGTCTTCCGGGCAGCTTGGCAGCGGTGCCGATGCCGTCGGCGTGCACGATGGTTCCCGGCCGGCCAACGCGATGGCGATTGCATCGCCGCGCGGTCTGGCATATACAAATGGTATATACAAGGAGCTATCGTCATGCCTCAACGCCGCCATTCAACAACCCCGCCGAAAGAGGCGAAGCTGTTTCGCAACAATCGCAGTCAGGCGGTGCGCATTCCTGTCGAGTTCGAACTTCCCGGCGAAAAGGTCTTGATCAGTCGTGAAGGCGACCGCCTGATCATCGAGCCGGTTCGCAAACCCGGCCTCACGGCGCTGCTCGCGCAATGGGCGAAAGAGCCGCCCCCCGGTTCCGAGGAGGACTTTCCCGAAGTCGAGGATATGCCTGTCAAATCCGAGGAATTTTTTTGATGCGGTTCATGCTGGACACGAACATTATCAGCGACATGATCCGAAATCCGGCCGGGAAAGCCGCCGCCGCCGCCCTGCGCGTGGGAGAGGCCGCCGTGTGTACCAGCATCGTGGTCGCCTCGGAACTGCGATATGGCTGCGCCAGGAAAGAGTCGGCCAAGTTGCTCAAGAAGGTCGAGGAATTGCTGGCTGAGATTCCTGTCTTGCCGCTCGATGTGCCGGTAGATGCCGAGTACGGCGCGATTCGCGCAGAGCTGGAAGGCAGGGGCCAGACCATCGGCCAAAACGACCTTTTTATTGCTGCCCACGCCTATGCACTGGGAACTACCCTGGTGACCGCCAACACCGGCGAGTTCAACCGGATCAAAGGCCTGAAGGTCGAGAACTGGCTGGTGTAGCGCCTAAAAGAGGATCAAGCAGCCGGAAAAAGCTTCCAGCGCCGCGGCCTGAAAGCCACCCGGCTTTTCTGCGCCGCCGGATGGTCGACTGGCAACTCGATCTCGACCCGCTGGCGTTCGCCGCCGATTTCGAGCTCGACCCGCCTGGTGCCGGCGACGCGGCGGCTGGCGACAACCGTGCCGGCGATGCAGCCGTTGCATTCTTCCACCAGATCGACGTCGTGCGGGCGGAAGAACAGCGTCGCTTCACCTTGCGGTGCGTGCGGCGCGGAAAGCCCGATCGGCCGGTCGGCGATCCAGACCTGGCCGTCCTCGACCTTGACCGGGATCGAGCTCGATTCGCCGATGAAGCCATAGACGAAGGGCGAGTTCGGCGTGTCGTAGATCTCGTCGGCGGTGCCAACCTGCTCGATGCGGCCCTGGCTCATCACCACGACGCGGTCGGCAAGCTCCAGCGCCTCTTCCTGGTCATGGGTGACGAAGACCGTGGTGTGGCCGGTGGCGTCGTGGATGTCGCGCAGCCAGCGGCGCAGTTCGCGGCGCACCTGGGCATCGAGCGCGCCGAACGGCTCGTCGAGCAAAAGCACGGCCGGTTCGATCGCCATGGCGCGGGCCAGCGCCACGCGCTGGCGCTGGCCGCCCGAAAGCTGCGCCGGATAGCGTTTTTCCAGACCGGAAAGCTGAACGAGGTTGAGGAGTTCCGAGGCGCGGCGGCGGATTTCCTTCGCCGACGGGCGTGACGGCCCGTGCCGGACCTTGAGTCCGAAGCCGATATTGTCGGCGACCGTCATATGGCGAAACAGCGCGTAATGCTGAAAGACGAAGCCGACATTGCGCTCCTGGATCGACTTTTGCGAGGCATCCTCTTCGCCGAAGAAGATCTTTCCGCGGGTCGGCCGCTCCAACCCGGCAATCAGCCTGAGCAGCGTCGTCTTGCCGGAACCGGATGGCCCCAGCAACGCGATCAACTCACCCGACTTGATGTCGAGCGAAACGTCGTGAAGGGCCGGAAACCGCTCAAACTCCTTGCGCACGTTGGCAACGCGAACTTCCATACAAATCCCTTTTGTAGTTGATGCATGTCGTTATCCCAAAACCGGTTCCCACTTTTGGGCGACATGCATTTTGTCAGTGTCCGCGCGTCGCGGCGATCTCGGCGCCGTAGCGCATCTCGAGAAGTGTTTTCAAGACCAGTGTGACGAGCGCCAGGCCGGCAAGCAGCGAAGCGACGGCAAAGGCGGCGGCGGCATTGTACTCGTTATAAAGGATTTCGACATGCAGCGGCATGGTGTTGGTCAACCCGCGTATGTGGCCGGACACCACCGAGACCGCGCCGAACTCACCCATGGCGCGGGCATTGCACAACAGTACGCCGTAGAGCAATCCCCATTTGACGTTAGGCAACGTCACGTACCAGAACGCCTGCCAGCCATTGGCGCCGAGCGACAGGGCCGCCTCCTCGTCGCCATTGCCCTGCTCCTGCATCAGCGGGATCAATTCGCGGGCGACGAAGGGGAAGGTGACGAAGATGGTGGCCAGCACGATGCCCGGCACGGCAAACAGGATGACGATGCCATGCGCCTTGAGCCAGGCACCGAGCAGGCCTTGCGCGCCGAAGAGGAGTACATAGACCAGGCCGGAAATGACCGGGGAGACCGAAAACGGCAGGTCGATCAGCGTGGTCAGGAACGCCTTGCCCTTGAACTCGAACTTGGCAATCGCCCAGGCGGCGGAAATGCCGAAGACGACGTTGAGCGGCACCGAGATCGCCGCGACCAGAAGCGTCAGGCGGATCGCCGAGCGCGTATCCGGTTCCGACAGCGCCTGTGTGTAGGCCTCGATGCCTTTGGCGAAAGCTTCCTTGAAGACGATGATCAGCGGCAAGAGCAGGAAAATGCCGAGGAAGGCAAAGGTCACGATCATCAGCACGGTTCTCGCCGTGCGGCTTTCGGTCACCGCCGGCGACTGGCTTTCGTGGTGCGGCGCGTAGGATTTGATCTCCGGGTCAGCCATAGCGCTTGCGGCTCCACGTCTGCACCAGGTTGATGACCAGCAGCATCACGAAGGACAGCGCCAGCATGATCGCCGCGATCGCTGTCGCCGCAGCGTAATTATATTCCTCGAGCCTGATGACAATCAGAAGCGGTGCGATCTCGGATTTATAGGGCAGGTTGCCGGCGATGAAGATGACTGAGCCGTACTCGCCGACGCCGCGCGCGAAGGCCAGCGCGAAACCGGTGACGATGGCCGGCGCCAGTCCGGGAAGCAGGACGCGGCTGATGATCTGGAAGCGATTGGCGCCGAGCGTTGCGGCCACTTCCTCGACCTCCTTGTCGATCTCCTCCATGATCGGCTGCACGGTGCGCACGACGAAGGGCAGCCCGATGAAGATCAGCGCAATGACAATGCCGAGTGGCGTATAAGCGACTTTGATGCCGAGCGGCGTCAGCAGGCTGCCGATCCAGCCGTTCGGTGCGTAAAGCGTGGTCAGCGCGATGCCGGCAACCGCCGTCGGCAGCGCAAAGGGCAGGTCGACCATGGCATCGACGATGCGGCGGCCGGGAAAGCTGTAGCGCACCAGCACCCAGGCGACGATCGTGCCGAAGACGACGTTGACGGCGGCGGCAATGAAGGCGGTGCCGAAGCTGATTTCAAGCGCGTTGATGGTGCGGCGGTCGGTGACGATCGCCCAGAAGTCGGCCCAGCCGAGCGCCGCCGAGCGCCAGATCAACCCGGACAGGGGAATGAGGATGATGAGGGTGAGGTAGGCAAGCGAGAAGCCGAGCGTCAATCCGAAACCCGGAATGACGCTCGGCTGCCTGAACCGCCACCCCGCCTTGGCGGGTGCTGTGGTCATGTCGTCCTGATCTAAATGCTACTGGGCCGGCTTATAGATCTGGTCGAATATACCACCGTCGCCGAAATGATAAGGCTGTGCCTTCTTCCAGCCGCCAAAAAGTGGGTCGTCGATGGTGACCAGCTTGATCTCAGGCTGCTTGGCCAGGTCCTCCGCCGGCACCAGGTCGGGCTTCGAAGGGCGATAATGGTTCTTGGCGATGATCGTCTGGCCTTCCTTGGAATAGAGGTAGCTCAGATAGGCTTCGGCAACTTTGCGTGTGCCTTTGGCGTCGACATTGGCGTCGACCACTGCGACCGGCGGCTCGGCCAGGATCGAGGTCGGCGGGTAGACGATATCGAAATTGTCAGCGCCGAACTCGTCGAGCGCCAGATAGGCCTCGTTTTCCCAGGCGAGCAGCACGTCGCCTAGCCCTTTTTGCGCAAAGGTCACGGTGGCGCCGCGCGCACCGGTGTCGAGAACCGGGACATGCGCATAGAGATTGCCAACGAATCCCTTGGTCTTGGCCTCGTCGCCGCCATCCTTGGCGCTGGCATAGGCCCAGGCGGCAAGATAATTCCAGCGCGCGCCGCCGGAGGTCTTCGGATTGGGCGTGATCACCTGGACGTCATCCTTGACCAGATCGCCCCAATCATGAATGCCCTTGGGGTTTCCCTTGCGGACGAGGAAGATGATGGTCGAGGTGTAAGGCGCCGAATTGTTTTCGAATTTCGTCCGCCAGTCGGGATTGATCTTCTTCGTTTTCGAGACAATGGCGTTGATATCGCCTTCGAGCGCCAGCGTCACCACGTCGGCGTCGAGCCCGTCGATCACGGCGCGCGCCTGGGCGCCGGATCCGCCATGCGACTGCTGGATGGTCACCGTCTCGCCTGTCTCGGCCTTCCAGTGGGCGACAAAGGCCTCATCGAATTGCTTGTAGAGCTCACGCGTCGGGTCATAGGACACGTTGAGAATGGTGGTGTCGGCAAACGCGAAACCGAGCGTGCCGAACTGGACCGATGTGGCGACCAGTGCGCCGAGCAGTTTCCTGAAATGAGGTTTGGTCATTTCCGCCTCCGTTGAACTCGCGCCAAATCTACCGAATTGATAGAATTTAGATGCATTCAATGTTGCCTTTTTTGGCCTATTGAAGCAATTTTTCGCCTACTTTCGGCGATGGGAGGAACTATTTTCCCTTGCACGGGACCTGCGCTCCCGACGCGATTATCTAGAGACGGCTAGCTCTTCGGCAATGGCGGCGTCGCGTCCGAACGAGGTTTTGGCGGACTATTCGGCGGTGACGGGAAAGTTGAAGCGCACTCTTGGAAACGGCTCGTTTTCCAGCGTGAAGTGCCACCATTCGCGTGCGTAATTCTTGAAGCCGCCGGCGCGCATCGCCTCGACAAGTTTTTTGCGGTTTGCCGCCGCTTCACTGGCGATCGGTCGGTGAGCCGTTTCGCTCGTCGGATCGAAACAGTCGAAACCGGTGCCGAAATCCAGCGTGTCGGCATCGGTCGCGCCGCAGGCCGGTTTCGGAGCGCTCTTGCGGTCCGCTCGCGTGATGGCGACATCGACCGTCGATCCGCGCGAATGGGTGGACAGTTCGCCGATATAGCCCTTGGCGATGAGATCCTTGCGCTTGACCTTTGGGTACCATTGCGGGTCCGGTGGTCCGCTCGTTTTTGTCCAGTCACCCATGTCGGAGACAGCACGCGCAGGGCGGTAGCAGTCGAACACGACCAGCGTCAGCCCTCCGGCAGCAATCGCTTTCTGCACTGCGGAAAGCGCTTGCGCCGCTTGGCTGGTGAGGACGCATACCGGCGCATCGTAACCGCTTACCTTGCGATGCAGGAAGTTTTCGAGGCCGGCATAGCGGATATCCTGCCGGATACCGGGATCGATGTCGGCCAGCCGAACAAAGCCGGCGGGGAGGGCGTCAGCAGAGGCCGAGGAAATACCGGCGGCCGAAAGCAAGGCGTAAAACCCAATCCGCTGAATCACCTGCCGGAAACTATTCAAGGGAAACTTTCACTCGACAAAAACCTTCACACTGGCCGCGCGCCCCGCCGCATCGATTACGGTCAGGGTGGAATAGCCGGCGCCGTCCGGCTGCCAGGTCGCGGTGCGCCGCCGGTCGATGCCGACCAGCGGCTTGCCGTTGGCCAGCCAGCGGAACGGTGCGCGGCCGCCTTGCAGCTTGAGCACCAGCGGCGAGGCGTCGGCCGAGGAAGTGCCGAGATCGACACGGGCGCCGTCAGGCGGAAAGACGATGGTTGGTGCAGGTTCGGTCGGCGTCGCCTGCACCAGCCCGTCGACGCCGGCGCCGAAGCGCGTCAGCGTCACCGGCAATTCTTCACGCTTTGGCCGGCGGACGCCGGACGGTTGGCTTGGCAGCGGCACGGCGGCTAGGCTGGAACGGACAAAGCCTTCGAACAGAATGGGCGCGGCCGAGACATAGCCGGACAGACCGGGCACCGCGCCGGCATCGGGGCGGCCGACCCAGACGCCGAGCACATAACGGCCGTCGAAGCCGACCGACCAGGCGTCGCGATAGCCGTAGGAGGTGCCGGTCTTGTAGGCGATGCCGCGTTGGGCGGCACCCTGGGGCGGCTTGACGCCCGACAGGATGTCCGTGATCTGCCAATTCGCCTGACCATCGAGGATGGTGGTGGTCGAGCGTTCGGTGTTCGCCGGCTCCGTGCCGTCATGCAGCGTGTGTGCCTTGCCGCCATTGGCAAGGCCGGCATAGAGTTGGACGAGGTCGCGCAGCGTCACTCCGACGCCACCGAGGCCGATCGCCAGGCCAGGCGCTTCGTTGACGGGCAGTATCGGCATCACGCCTGCCTGGCGAAAGCGCGCCATCAGCCGGGCCGGGCCGACCGCGTCGAGCACGCGGATCGCCGGCACGTTGAGCGACAATTGCAGCGCCTGCCTGATGCTGACATCGCCCTGATAGCCCATGTCGAAGTTCTTCGGCCGGTAACCGGAGAAATCGGCCGGGCTGTCCTCAATCAGCATCTCCTGCGCCACCAGGCCTTGCTCGAAGGCGAGGCCGTAGATGAACGGCTTCAGCGTCGAGCCAGGCGAGCGAACGACCTTGGTCATGTCGATCCAGCCCGAACGGCTGGCATCGAAGAAATCGGCAGAGCCGACCTCGCCAAGAATATCGCCGGTGCGGGCATCGGCCAGCACCATGGCCACCGAGAGGCGAGGGCCGAGCTTGGCGGCGGCATCCTTGGCCACCTGCTCCAGCCCTTCCTGGACACTCTTGCGGATCGTTAGTTGCAGCTTCTGGCCGGGAATGGCCTTGGGCAGCATTGCATAGGCAGCATGAGCAGCGAGCGCCGGCAAGGTCCGCCGCAGCCCCGACACATCGTCGAGCGCGGCTCGCGCGGCCTCGCGTTCGCCGAGCAGGCCTGCCGACACCATGCGGGTCAGCACGCGGTCGCGGGCGGCATGAGCGACTTCGAGGTTGCGGTCAGGGCGTCGCTTTTCCGGCAATTGCGGCAAAGCGACGAGCAGGGCCGCCTCAGAGACCGTCAGCCGCTTCGGCTCCTTGCCGAAATAGGCGAGCGAAGCGGCGCGCACGCCTTCGAGATTGCCGCCATAGGGCGCCAGCGTCAGGTAGCGTTCGAGGATCTCGCGCTTGGACAGCCGCCGTTCTATCTGGACGGCGCGCAGCATCTGTTTGATCTTCGAGCCGAGGCTGCGGCTGTCGCGCGGTTCGATCAGCCGGGCGAGCTGCATCGAGAGCGTCGAACCACCGGAGACGATATGGCCGCTGGTCGCGAACTGTCCGGCCGCACGCGCCAGTGCCAGCACGTCGACGCCTTGATGATCCCAGAAGCGCTTGTCCTCATAGGTGACCAGCATGTCGACGAACTGGTTGTCGACCTGGTCCAGGTTGGTCGCAAGCCGCCAATAGCCATCCGGCGTGGCGAAGGCCCGCAACAGCTGGCCGTCACGGTCCTGCACCTCGGTCGAGACCGTCAGCGCAGCCGGCAGCGGCGGCGGAAAAGCGCGGTCGAGCTGCCAGAGGGCGACAGCGGTGATTGCGGCGAAGGAAATGCCCGCAATGGCCGCTCGGCGGAGGAATCTTTTGGAGAGCACGGCGCCGCCCCTCATCCGCCTGCCGGCACCCTCTCCCCGTGGAGGACGGGGAGAGGGTGAATGGCCGCAACGCTGGCGACCCCCTCTCCCTGTCCTTCACGGGGAGAGGGTAAGGGTAAGGGGCGGCGCGGCGTCACGTCGTTAGCTACAGCCAACCAGTTTGCGTCCCTCTCCATCGTTACGGCGCCTTGACCTCCATCATGCCGGTGGCGGTGCGGGCCGAATATTGCGGCCGGTACATGTCTTCGATCGTTGCTGCCGGGTGGGCATAGGTGCCCGGCGTCACCGCGCGCACGACGTAGGCGAGCGTGATGTTGCGGTCGCCGTCGCCGTCGTTCGGATTGAAGGCCGCGACGAAACGGTCGTTGCGGAATTCGAGATGGGCAGCATCGGTCTGCGCCAGCCAGGAGAAGTTCGTCAATTGGGCGCTGGAGACCAGGCCCGGATTGTCGATCTCGAAGCCGGCCGGCAACAGGTCGGTGATCAGCAGCCGCGAAGGCCAGGTGTTCTGCTCGTAAACCTTGAGCACGACGACATAGCGTTCGTTCTGCTTGACCTCCGTCACGTTGGCCTCTGTGCCGTCGAGCTTGTAGTAGGTACGGCTGATGGTAAAGCCGTTGCCGCCGGCCGGCAGAGGCTGGATCGGCGAGGCCACGGTGGTGACGACCGCCTGCAGCGGATTTCTGCCGGTGTTGACGATGGTCAGCGGACTGTCGGCCAGTTCGCCACCGGCGATCTGGTCCGAATAGCCGCCGGCATGCGGTGCGCCGTTGACGGTCAGCGCGATCGAATCATTGCCGGCCTTCAGCGCGCGGGCCGCCAGCAGCATCCAGGACTCGTCCTGGGTGCTGGTCCACCTGGCGTCGGCGCGTTCCCTGGTCACCAGCTGGATCAGCGCCGGCACGATGGTCGGCACCGGCTTGCTTTCCGCGGCAAGCGCCAGGATCGCCGCACCGTCACGCAGCGGCGAGCCATAGTCGGACCGGTAATAGTCATATTCCGGCGTCGACTTGGCCAGTTGCAACGCGGCCTGGAAGGTTGCCTCCGAGCGCTGCGTGTCACCGTAGAGCGCGAGAGAGGCCGCCAGTTGGGCGACGGCCATCGGGCTGGTAAAGGCTTCGAGCTGGGTGTCGGCGTAATAACGCAGATCGCCGACCGAGGCCTTCTTGTTGCGGGCAAGCACATAGAGCGCATAAGCGATCTCACTGCCGCGATCCTGGACGTCCTGGTCGTAGCCGATCGCGTTGTGCAGATTGCTCAGCGCTTGGTTCATCGCCAGGGCCGGCACGTCGTATTTCTGCTCGCGCGCCCGGGTCAGGAAATCGGTGACATAGGCGTCGAGCCACAGATCGCCGGAACCCGGACCCCACAGACCGAAGCTGCCGGCCGAGGCTTGGTAGCTCAGCACCTTGTAGATGGCGTCCTGGACGCGGCCATGCAGATCGGGGTCGCTGGCCATGCCGATGCCGGAAGCCATCTCGTTGACGTATAGAAGCGGCATGGCACGGCTGGTGGTCTGCTCAGCGCAACCATAGGGATAGCGGTCGAGCGTCATCAGCAGCGACGGCACATCGAAGGCAGCTGACTGCGAAACGCCGACGCTCACCGAAGCGCCATCGAGCAGGCTTGCCGCCAACAGTTCCTTGTCGACGCGCAGCGCGCCGCCATTGCCCTTGAGGTCGACGACCATGCGGGTGGTCACCGGCAGTTGCGCCGGGCGCACCGGCACATAGAGCGTCTGCTCGACGGCGGTGCCATCGGCATGCGCAAGCTTGATGGTGATCGAGGCGTTGCCCGCGGTCTGCGCAATCAACGGCACGGTCAGTGTCTGCCGCTTGCCTTTGGCCAGCGTCAGCTTTTCAGGCAAGGCGGCACTGCCGGTAGACAGGTCGCCCGTCGTGTCGATGGTCAGCTTGTAGTCGCCAGCGGGGCCATCGGTGTCGGCGACGTCGAGCCGCATGACGGCGGAATCGCCGGGCGCCAGGAAGCGCGGCAGGCCGGCGGTGATCACCACCGGATCGCGCACGATGACGTCTGACTGGGCATGGCCGACCGCTTCCTTGGTCCAGGCGACGGCCATGACGCGCACGGTGCCGTTGAACTGTGGTATGTCGAAGTCGATCCGCGCCTTGCCGTCGGCGTCGAGCTGGACCGGGCCGGAGAAGAAGGCGACCAGCTTTTCGGTCGGCGGACTGCCTTGCGACTGCATGTTGGCGCCATCGCCGCCAGTGCGCAGCTTGCCGGTCGTGCCCAGCGAGCCGTCGATCAGCCGGCCATAGATGTCGCGAACCTCGAGACCGAGCATGCGCTGGCCGAAGAACCAGTTCTCCGGATCCGGTACCTTGTAGTTGGTCAGGTTGAGGATGCCGACGTCGACGGCCGCGACCATGACATAGGCGTTGGTGCCGGGCTGCACGCCGGCGACGGCGACCGGGATCGACAGCTGCTGGCGCGGCATGGTCTTGTCCGGCGGCGCCAAGCTGACGGCAAGCTTCCGCGAGCCGGGATCGAGCTTCAGCCATTTGACGCCGATGGCGCGCGCCGGCATGCGCGTCTCTTGCGCATCGCCCGGCCTGAACAGCGTTGCCGTGACGTAGGCGCCGGCACCCCAATCGTCGCCGACCGGGATGTCGACGGTGCTGCCGCCGGCCGGCACGCTGGCGGTGACCGTCCTCAAGAGCTTGTCGGCGCCGATGGTGACGAGCAATTCGCCGGCAAAGTGCGGCGACACTTTGAGCTTGGCTACTTCGCCCGCCGCATAGGTGTCCTTGTCGAGCGCTATCTCGAGCCCGTCAGGCGTTTCGGTGGTCGTCGAGCTGACATACCAGCCGGCGTCGAACTCATAGCTGGTCGCCGGGCCTTCCGGATCGGCTGTCTCGATATCGAGCCGGTAGCGGCCCCAGTCGACCGGCAGCGACATGGTAGCCTCGCCATCGGCGCTCAGGTCGACCTGGCCGTTGGCCACCGCCTTGGTGAAGATGACCGGCTCATAGTTCCAGGAATTGCTCGAGCGGTACCACTGGTAGCTGCGCTCGACCTTGACCAGCGACCACTGCGCACCCTTGAGCGCCTCACGCTTGCCGTCGGGGTCGACGGCGATCAGGCTGAACTTGGCCGTGCCGCCTTGCGGCACCTCGTCGCCGTCGAAATCGGGGCGGATGCCGATCATGTGGCCCTGCGGGCGGATGCCGATATTCAGCGAGCGCTCGATCGCACGGCCGCCGGTCTCGCGCAACCGGACCGTGACCTTGGCATCGACCAGCTTGGTGGTGGATGGCAATTGATCGACGGAAACCGGGAAGGTCGCCTTGCCGTCGTCGCCGACCACCGGCAGGCCGGTGAAGGGCGTCACCGTTGGTTCGGCCGACTGTTCGTCGGCCAGACCGAAGGAATAGCCTTTGAAGCGGTCCCAGTCGCGGGCGGTCGACAGCGTCAATTCGCCTTCGAGCGCGAGGCCCGCGGCCGGCGCGCCATAGAGAAAGCGGCCGTCGACGGTGATGTTGGCGGTCTCGCCCTGGGCGATCTCCTGCTTGTCGGCGGACAGGTCGAACTCGATGCGATCCGGGACGAAGTCCTCGACCAGGAACATCTGGCTGGCAACCGCCGCCTGCTTGGGATCGGTGTGGATCGCCACTGTCCAGGTGCCGCGCATGGCGTTGGGTTCCAGCGGCAGGTCGACGGCGTGGCCGCCGGCCGATGCTCCGTCGCTGACGATGCGGCGGTCCTCGACGCCGTCGGGCCGCGAGAAGATGAAGGTGAGCGGCAGGTTCTCGACCGCCTTGGCGGCACTGTCGCGGGCAAGAGCCGAGACGTGGACGTCCTCGCCGGCGCGGTAGATGCCGCGCTCGGTCCAGGCATAGACGTCGAGCGCGCCCGGCGCCGCACGTCCGGCGACGCCGCGGTCGGACAGGTCGAACCCGGCGCGGCCCATATCGAGGAAGACGAAGTCGTCGTCGCCCTGCTTGGCCATCAGCACCGCCGGTGCCATGCCGCTGTCGCCGCGCGTCAGGCCGGGATTGAACACCGCCCGCCCTTCCGCGTCGGTGGTCGCGGTGCCAAGGATCTCGTTGTTCCTGGCCAGCAGCGTCAGCTCGGCGCGGGCAATCGGCTTGGCGGTTGCGAGCGAACGGGCAAAGACGTTCAGCCCATCCTGTCCGGTATAGGTCGACAGGCCGATGTCGGAGACGACGAACCATTGCGTGGCGTGCGAATCATAGTCGTCGCTGCGATCGTTGACGGCTTGTGCGGTCAGCACATAGACGCCGGGCTTGCGCTTCGGCAACGCCTCGTCGATGGGGAAGGAGGTGGTGACTTCCTTGTTGAGGTCGTTGGCGATGTCGAGCTGGCCTTGCCAGACCGGCTCGCCCATCTGTTCGGAGATGTTCGAAATGTCGTAGCCGTCAAGTTGGCGCAGGAACTGATACCCCGACAGAAGCTGGGCCAGCGAGCGGTCGCCGATGCGGAAGAGCTTCATTTCGGCGGCATTCATGTTGACGGTGACGACCGGTATGCCGCGGCGTGCGCCGGCGGGCAGCACGAAGCTGTCGCCGGTGAAGCGGGCCGAAGGCGCGCGGTCCTGCACGTAGATCGACAGTACCACCGGTGCCGCGGTGACCTCGCCAATGGCGGCCGGCAGGCCGGCGCGGAAGGTCACGTCATAATGCTGGCCGTGCTCGAGCCCTTCGACGCAGATCTGCTTGTCCTTGGCTTCGACGCCCTTGGGAGCGGCGTTGTCGACGGTGACGAACTGGGAATAATCGACGCCGGTCTTGACCAACTCCTCGGAGAACTGCGCGCAGATACGCGGCGCGCTGGTGTCGGCATCGACGGTATGATCGATGACGCGGAAGCCCTTGCGGGCCTTGAGATCCTGATAGGCGGCCCTGACCGCTGGCGAATTGACCAAAGCGAGGCTCGCCTCGTAGGCCTGCAGGGCCGGCCTGTAGAGGTCGCGGCGGTCAAGGCCGTCGCCGAGCAGCGCCAGCACGTCGGCGCGCGTCTTGGTGGTGCGCAGCAATTTGTAGGCGTTGAAGGCGGCGGAAGTGGCGTCCGCCGGTAGGGTCGACGGCTCCGAACTGTTGGCGGTCGGATGGACGGCAAGCGTTTCGCGCGCCAGCTCGAGCCAGAGCTGGCCATCGTCCGGCAGCACCGAAACCGCCGCTTCGTATTTGTGCATGGCCGAGCGATGATCGCCCGTCAGCGCCGACTGTTCGGCGGCGGCCCTCAGCGCCGTCAGCCCCTCTGTCGGCTTGGTGTAGGTCGGGCCGGTGAGCTTGTTGCGGTATTGCTGGGCCTGGTCGGCCATCCAGTTGGGGAAGAAGGCGAGTTCGGGTGGCGCGCCGATGTCGGGATCGCCATCGATGTTGACGACCTTGCCGGCGACGGCGCCGCCGAAGGGTTTCAACGAGTTGTAATCGGATTTAAGGAAGCACCATTTGGCCTTGAGGTTGTAGGTGAAGGCACGGCAGGCCGGGTCGCCGAGGCAGGTGGTCTTGCACTGATCGAGGCTGACATTCTGGTCGGATCTGAGATCGAAACCAAAATAGTCGGAATTATCCGATGTCACCACCCGCCGGGCTTCGGCCGCTTGCGCGACACCGCTCCAGGCGAAAAAGAGAAGGAAAAGAATCGATAGACCACGAGCCGCGCGCATTGCCATAAACCCCTCCAGACAAGTGCTTACGTCCAGAAATCTTCAAGCTTCAGTCGCGCTTGTCAACATCAGGACGCGGCAGGATCCGCCTGCCAACGGTTTGCTTTCCGGTCGGTGACCGGTAGTAGCTCCATAGGACAGGGGATCACGCTTTCTTGCGGCGACGCAGAAGGTGTGAGTTCCAAGCCCTGTCTATTTCAGCAATTGGATTGTGGCCCCTTTACGAGTGCTTCAGAACTTCATTCCAATTTTAGGTTTGCGAGCTAGGCTAGGAGCATAATGCCGGCGTATGAAAGGCAGATGTCGGGAGGAACCGCGCCACAGCGCGCGCTTTCGCGCGCCCTGCTTTTCGCTTTGTTGTGCTCGACGGCACTTGTTGCCGAAACCGGAAGTGCGGCAGCCTTCGAGATTTTCGGCATCAAGCTGTGGGGGTCGTCAAAGGACGAAGATGCCGACATCGTCGACCCACTGCGCTATGCCGTGACGATAGAAGCGCCCGACGCCGACGAGGATCTTGCCGAGAAGCTCGAAAACGCCTCGGCGCTGAAAGCCGACGAGGAACACCCGGTATCAGGTTCGCTGGGTCTTTTGGCCAAGGCGCGCAGCGACCGTGAGCAACTTGTCGCCGCGCTCTACGCGGACGCGCGCTACGAGGGTGTCGTCACCATCACTATTCAGGGCAAGCCGCTCGACGATCTGCCGCCCGATGCCGAGTTTTCCGGCCCGCAGCCGATTCCGGTGGTGATAAGCATAGCAGCCGGGCCGAAATTCACGCTTGGCAACATCAGGCTGAAAGGCGATGCAGCGGGGCTGGCAAGTGCCGACTTCGGTCTGATCGCCGGCGGTGACGCCAGTTCGGGCGCCGTGCTCAAGGCCGAGGCGGCGATCGTGCGGGCACTCAAGCAAGAAGGCAGGCCGCTGGCCAAGGTGACGGGCCGCGAGATCGTCGCCGAGCACGCCGGTTCGACGCTCGACGTGACGCTCACCGTCGCGGCCGGGCCGGTCGCCGGCTATGGCGACACCACTGTCGAGGGCACCGAAAAGATCGACCGCGACTTCACCGAATATATGACCGGCCTGAAGCGCGGCCGCCAATATTCGCCCGATGAGATCGACGATGCGCGCGACCGGCTGCTCGGGCTCGAGGTCTTCAACAGCGTGACGGTGAAGGAAGCCGACGCGCTCGACGCCGACGGCAACATCCCGATCGGTGTCCAGGTAAGCGAACGCAAGCCGCGCTATTTCGGCATTGGCGGCAGTTTCTCAAACACCGAAGGGCTGGGCCTCGAAGGCTATTGGGGGCACCGCAATCTGTTTGGCCGCGCCGAAAAGCTGCGCATCGACGGCAAGATCAGCGGCATCGGCAGCAACGACTTGACCCAGCTCAATTATAATGCCGGCGTCATGTTCGAAAAGCCGGGCGTGGTCGGGCCGGCGTCGAAATTCATTGCCAGCGTCAATACCGTGCTGGAGCACCCCGACGCCTACGACCATTTCTCGGTCAAGGGCAGCACCGGCCTGTCCTACGAACTCGACAAGAAGCAGACGGTTTCCGCGCAAGTCGCGCTCGACTATTCCAGGATCCACGACGCTTTCGGCAAGCACACCTATCTGATCGCCAGCATTCCGCTGCAATATGTCTACGATAATCGCGACAGCAAGCTCAATCCGACCAGGGGCTTCAGGGTGCTGGCCTATGCCGAGCCGAGCTACGACATTTTGAGCGGGGCTGCGTTCGTCAAGCTGAAGGGCGAGGGGTCGGCCTACCAGTCGCTCGATTCGGCCTCGAAATTCGTTTTCGCCGAACGTGTCGCCATCGGCTCGATCATCGGCGCCGGTCTTCAGGATGTTCCGGCCGACCGCCGCTTCTACTCCGGCGGCGGCGGCTCGGTGCGCGGCTATGCCTATCAGGGCATCGGCCCGAAGGACAGCAACGGAGAGCCGATCGGCGGGCTTTCCTTCTTCGAGACCTCGGTCGAGATGCGCATCGCCGTCACCGACAAGATCGGCGTCGTGCCGTTCGTCGATGCCGGCACGGTGTCCACCAGGCAGGTCCCCGATTTTTCGGACATGAAGGTCGGCGCGGGTGTAGGCTTGCGCTATCTGACGGCGTTCGGGCCGCTGCGGATCGACGCGGCAGTGCCGCTCAACCGCGGCCCCGACGATCCTCATTTCGGCATTTATGCCGGCATCGGCCAGGCATTCTGATGGCAATATTCAGGCGCATCCTTCGTATCCTTTTCTACACGCTGCTCATCGTCGTGGCAGCGGCGGTGGGGGCGCTCGTCGTGCTGACCAAAACCGAGCGCGGTCGCGAAAACCTTGCCGGCATCATCTCGACCATGGCCTCGACCGGCGATCGCAAGGTCACTGTCGTCGGCATCGACGGTATCTGGTCGGGCGCGCTGAGGGTCGATCATGTCGTTCTGGAGGATCGCGAAGGCGCCTGGATGGTGGCGCGCAAGGTGGCCGTCGACTGGTCGCCGCTGGCACTCCTGTCGAAGAGCTTCAACGCCGATCGCATTGGGGCCGAACGGGTCGAGTTGGCACGGCTGCCGGTGGCCAGCACACAGCCGAGCCAAAGCGGGGCGACCACGCTGCCGGTTTCCATCGACGTCAAGCAGCTCGACCTTCCCGAAATCGCACTCGGGCAGGCTCTGGCCGGCAGCGGTGTCGCCGAGCTGGCAGCCAAGGGAGCGCTCAAGGCGGATGCCTCGCCGCTGGCTATCGAGACCAATCTCAACATCGTTCGCCACGACGGCAAGCAAGGCACAGTCGACGCCAAAGCCCATTTCGCGCCGGCCGACAACAAGCTCGACCTCGACCTCAAGGCATCCGAGCCGGCCGGCGGCATCATCGCCAACCTGCTCAAGCTGCCGGGCACGCCGCCAGTCGACATTGTCGTTTCCGGCACAGGACCGCTCGCCAACTGGAATGGTATTGGGACCTTCGTTGTCGACGGCCGGATCGTCACTCAACTGACCGGTCGCCATCAGCTCACCGACAAGGGTCATTATGTCGAGGCCAACGGCGATGGCGAATTCGAGCGCTTCCTGCCCGAAACCCTGAAACCGCTGTTTGCCGGCAAGACCAGCTTCGACCTCGCCGGCACAGCGACCGCGGCCGGCGGCGTCGATGTCGAGCGCGCCAATATCGACAGCGGCGCCGTGCACGCGACCGCCGCCGGCATTGTCGATCCGAACGGCGTCAGCGATCTTTCTGTGAAACTCGCCGCGAAAGGACCGCCGATCGTGCTTAGCCTCGGCAGCGAGGCACAGCCGATAACCGTGGCGATCAAGGACGCCACGGCCCGCGCTTTCGGCGATGGCAAGGCGCCGATGATGGATATCGGCGCGTCGCTGGTCTCCGTGGTGGCGGGCGGCACGCGGGTGGACGACCTGATCGGGCAAGTGCATTCTGATGGCTTCGACATCCAGAACCGTAGCGGGCCCGTCACCATCAAGCTGACGGCGGCCGGCCTGAACACCGACGTTGCGACATTGGCGCCGCTGATAACGGGAAGGGTCAGCGCCGGTCTCGCCGGCTCGGTCAGCAAGGAACAGGTCGTTGTCGACCAAGGCACGCTGCGCAGCGACGCGCTCAATGCGTCCGTGACGGCCACTGTGGCGCTGGCCGATCTGTCGATGACGCTCAAGATGAATGCCGACGCGGCTTCGGCGGCGCTGCCGCCGCAGATCAGCTCGGTTCTCGGCGAGCGTGTGCAGTTTTCCGCAACCGCGACACGCGACCCGGACGGTGCGTTCGCCGCCAACGCATTGCAGCTCACCTCCGGTACGCTTAGTGCCAGCGGCACCGCCAGTGCGCAAGGCACCGATATCCGGGCCGATATCAAGGGCACGCTCGGCGACGTGTCGATACTGTCGCCGCTGGTCGGCGCGAAGGTCGGCGGCGCCGTCGGTTTCGCGCTGACAGCAAGCGGCGCGCGCAGCGCACCGGATTTCTCGGTTTCGGCCAACAGCGACAGCCTGACGGCGTCCGGCCATGCGGTGAAGCAGATCAAGTTGAGCGCGAGCGGCAAGGCCGACATTGCCAGCCCTGCCGCCGATGTCTCGCTGACCGGCTCGGTCGACGACCAGCCGCTCGACCTCAAGGCATCGCTGGTCACCACCGACGGCAAGCGCTCCATCAATGGACTTGCCGTCTCACTGGCCGACAACAAGGTCTCCGGCAACCTCGGGCTCGACGACAACCTGCTGCCGCTCGGCACGTTGAACCTCGATGCCGCGGATATTGCTCCGCTGGCCAGACTTGCCGGCCAAACGGTAGCCGGCGACGTGCGTGGCACGATCCGTTTCGCGAATGACAATGGTGCGCCGACGGTCGCGATCGATGCGACGAGCGCCGCGATTTCGCGCGGCGAACTGGCGGCGAAGACAATCGCCGTCAACGCTCTGGTCGCCAATTATCTCAAAGCCCCGGCGATCTCCGGCAAGATCAAGGCCGACACGATCACCTCCGGAACCACGGTGATCAGCGGCATCGACGTCGACCTGAAGCGCGATGGCGACTGGACCGGCTTTAGCGGCGGCGCCACGGTCGCCGGCATTCCGGCCAGCGCGGCCGGGCGGGTCAGGGTTGCGAACGGCATCACCAGCATCGAGCTTGCCTCCGGCGAGGCGACCATCCGCGGCATCAAGGCAGCGGTCGCGCAGCCATCGGCGCTGACAATCGCCAATGGCATGGTGAGCATAGAGAAACTGGCGCTCGGTGTCGGCGGTGGTTCGGTTGCCGTGTCGGGTACGGCTGGCCAGACGCTCGATCTCGCTGCCACCTTGTCGGCGGTGCCGGCAGCACTTGCCAATGATTTTTCACCGGGCCTCGATGCCGCGGGCACGCTCAGCGGCACCGCGCAAGTCACGGGATCGTCGGCTGCCCCAGACATTCGCTTCAACGCCCGGCTCAGCGGCGGCGAAACCAGCCAGACCCGGCGGGCCGGGCTCGGGCCGCTCAATCTCGATGCGGCTGGCCGTTTCTCGTCGGCCAGCGGCGTCGCCATCGAGCATGCGACGCTTGCCGGCGAGAAAATCTCCGGCAAGGCAGCCGGCACCATCAATCCGAACGGTGCCAGCGATTTCTCGCTCGACCTCGCATCCACCGGCCCGAGCCTGCCGCTTTCGCTCGGCAGCAAGGAGAGCCCGATCAAGCTCGAGCTGCAGACGCTGTCGCTAAAGGCGGCCGGGCAGGGCACCCAGCCGAAGCTCGACATCTCCGCGACGCTGCCATCGGCCGCCACCAATCTAGCTAAGATCGAGGGCATCACGCTTGCGCTGCACTCCGACCGCTTCGACGTGAAAGCCCGGAGCGGGCCGATCTCCGGCTCGGTGACCGCCGAAAAAATCGGCCTCGACAATCCGACCGTCGCGCCGCTGATCGCCGGCAAGGTCACTGCCAAAGTCGCCGGCAGCCTTGCCGCCGACGCTGTCATCATCGATAGCGGCACCGTGACCAGCGACGCGTTGAACAGCGGCTTCAACGGGCGGGTCTCGCTGGCCGACGGCGCCATCGATCTAAATCTCAAGGCGGATGCCGCGTCGGCGGCGCTGCCGGTAGCGGCGCGTGGCATGCTCGCCGAGCGGACGCAACTCAGTGCCGCGCTGAAGCGGGACGCCAACGGCAATGTCACCGCCAACGCGATCAGGCTGTCATCAGGCGCGCTGACCGCAGACGGGCAGGCGAGCCTTGCCGATAACAAGCTGAGCGCCGACGTCAAAGGCGCGCTGGGCGACGTCTCGCTGCTATCCAAGGATGCCAAAGGCGCTATTTCTTTCGCGCTGAATGCGCAAGGCGCCAGCACCGCGCCGGATCTGTCGCTGACTGTCAACAGCGATAGGCTTTCGGTGGCGGCGCGTGAGATCACCGGACTGAAGCTCACCGCCACCGGCAAGGCTGATGCCGCCAACCCGGCGGCGAATGTACAACTCACCGGAAATGTCGCGGGCCAGTCGCTGCAGGGTAGTGCCGTGCTGGCGACATCGGACGGCAAACGCGCCATCAACGGGCTTTTGCTGTCGCTGGGCAAGAACCGTATTTCCGGCGACCTGGCGCTCGACGATGCCTTCGTGCCGGTCGGTACGGTAGCACTGGACCTGCCCGATATCGGTCCGCTTGCTGCCCTGGCACTGGAAAAGGCCGATGGCGATGTGCGCGGCACGATCGCCTTCTCCAAGGCTGGCGCCGTGCCGCAGGTCGCCATCAAGGCGACGACGGGCTCGATCTCGCGCGGCGATGTCTCGGCCAAGGCCGTGACCATCGATGCGCTGATCGCCAACTACCTGGCGGCACCGGTGATCTCCGGAAAAATCCGTGCCGACAGCGTCACTTCCGGCGGCACGGTTATCCGTGGTGTCGACGTCGATCTCAAGCGCGACGGCGAATGGACCGGTTTCTCCGGTGGCGCCACCGTGAAGGATATTCCGCTGAAGGCCGGCGGCCGGGTCAGGGCGGTCAAGGGCACGACGACGGTCGAACTTGCCTCCGGCGAGGCGACCATTCGCGGCATCAAGGCGGCTATCGCCCAGGCCTCGACCATCAACATCGCCAATGGAGTGACCAGCCTCGACAGGCTGGTGCTCAACCTCGGCGGCGGAACGGCGACGGTCACGGGCAAGGCTGGGCAGGCGCTCGACCTCAACGCGACGCTGGCCCGCGTCCCGATCTCGATAGCCAACAGTTTTTCGCCTGGCCTCGATGCCGCCGGCTCCGTCTCGGGCACGGTGAAGGTGACGGGCGCGCCGGCCAATCCGGCCGTCGCCTTCAAGATCGACGCCACAGGCGTTCAGACGTCGCAGACCCGCGGTGCAGGTTTCGGCGGCATGGGCGTTTCGTCTTCAGGTACGTATTCGGGCAACAGACTGACCTTCGACGCCAACATGAGCGATGCCGCCGGCCTTGGCCTCAAGGGCGGCGGCACGATGACGACATCAGGCGCGCCCACCCTTGATCTCAACTTTTCCGGCAAGGTGCCGTTCGCCTTCCTCACCAGGACACTCGCCGCGCAAGGCCTGTCCTTGAGCGGCACGGCCGACGTCGATGTGCAGGTGCGCGGCCCGGCGACGTCGCCGGTGATCTCAGGCACGGTCCGTACGTCAGGCGCCCGCCTGGTCGACGCGCGCTCGGGGCTTGCGATCAACGACATCACCGCCGATGTCGCTATCGGTGGTGGCGTGGCCAGGATCAACCGCCTGACCGGCACGCTGTCGACGCGTGGCAGCCTTTCGGCCAGCGGCACCGTCGGCATCGATCCGGCTAAGGGTTTCCCAGCCGACCTGTCGGTCAAACTGGTCGACGGCCGTTATACCGACGGCAAGGTGGTCACTGCTAACCTCGGCGGCGACCTGACCATCAAGGGACCGCTCACCTCCGGGCCGGTGATTTCCGGTACCGTCAACCTGGCCAAGACCGTCATCACCGTACCCGAAAAGCTGCCCGGCTCGCTGGCCGAGCTCAACGTCAAGCACAAGAATGCGCCGGCAGCCGTGCGTGCGCAGGACAAGGCGTTGCGCCCGGCCGCTGCAAGCAGCCGTGGCGGCGGCAGTGGCCTCAACCTCGACGTCACGATCAATGCGCCGAGCCAGATCTTCATCCAGGGCAGGGGCGTCGACGCCGAGCTCGGCGGTTCGCTGCGGCTGACCGGTTCGGCATCGTCACCCCAGGCGGTCGGCACCTTCACCTTGCGGCGCGGGCGGCTGACGATCCTTGCCAAGCAGCTGACCTTCACCGAAGGCACGGTCGGCTTCTCGGGCTCTCTGGTGCCCTACCTCAACCTTACGGCGCAATCCAAGACAACCAGCGCCACCGTGACCATCGTGGTGTCGGGCGAGGCGACCAACCCGAAATTCACCTTCTCCTCGGTACCCGCGCTGCCGGAGGACGAGGTGCTGGCGCAGCTGATCTTCGGCCGTTCGATGTCGAACCTGTCGCCGCTGCAGATCGCGCAGCTTGCCGAGGCTGCCGGACAACTGGCCGGCGTCGGCGGCTCGACCTCCCTGCTGCAGAACCTGCGCAGCGCGATCGGCGTCGACGATCTCGACGTAATCACCGACGAAGAGGGCGGCACCGCCGTCTCGGCGGGCAAGTATCTCAACGACCGCACTTACGTGACGATCCAGAAGGGCGATAGGCCCGGCTCGGGCAAGGCAACCGTCGATCTCGACGTCGGGCGCGGCGTCAAGCTGCGTGGTGAGGCAACCGACGCCGGCGAAGCCAAAGGCGGTGTTTTCTATGAACGGGAATATTGAAACGGCTGTTCGCGCAGAACAGTTGGTTGCCCGAAGAACGAGCGGCGCAGCAGCAAATGTCCCGGTTTAATTGTCCGTGGAGATTTCGCGCGAAATCCCTGGCGCAGTAGCAAATTTGCGCCAAGACTGTCGTTATCGCGCGAACCGCCCTGCTTTCAAAGTTGCACATTCCTTGGCATGTTCCCAATCCGTGCCGTCTTTGACATCATGGCGCGAATGCGGAATGTTAAAAGGCAGAAAGCCAACAATGGGAGTTAGTCATGACGATCTACAAGAGTAACGGCGACCGCGTTCCCGATCACATCCTGGCCATGGCCGAAGACGCCAAGGCAGGCAAGATGGATCGTCGCGAATTTCTGGCTCTCGCCAGCGTCTTCGGTGCGTCGACGGCGATGGCATATGGCATGCTTGGCCTTGCAGACCCCACGCCGGCCAAGGCGGAAGAGGTCCAGGGCAAGAAAGGCGGCGTATTGAAGGTCGCGCAGTGGATCAAGGATCCGAAGGATCCGCGCAAGTCCGACTGGTCGGAAATCGCCAATGCCGAGCGTCAGGCGCTCGAGCCGCTGGTCAAATATACCACCGAATACACATTCCGCCCCTATCTGCTGGAGAGCTGGGACGTGAATGACGACGCTACCGAATACACGCTGCATGTGCGCAAAGGCGTCACCTGGAACAACGGCGATCCGTTCACCGCAGACGACGTCATCTTCAACCTCAAGCGTTGGGCCGACAAGAAGGCCGAAGGCAATTCTATGCCCGGTCGCCTCGGTTCGCTGGTCAAGGACGACAAGCTGGATGAGAGCGCGGTGACCAAGGTCGACGACCACACGATCAAGCTGACGCTCAGCAAGCCCGATATCGCCCTCATTCCCAACGTGTGCGACTATCCCGGCCTCATCGTCCACAAGACGTTCGACGAAAAAGGCGGCGACTTCAAGTCCTGCCCGATCGGCACTGGGCCGTTCGAGCTGGTCTCTTACGATGTCGGCCAGAAAGTGGTCTACAAGCGTCGTGAAGACAACAAGTGGTGGGATGGCGAGGTCTTCCTCGACGGCATCGAGTTCATCGACTACGGCACCGATCCGGCGGCGATGGTCAGCGCTTTCGAAGCTGGCGAAGTGCACACCAATTTCGAAACCTCGGCCGACTATGTGTCGATCCTCGACGGCATGGACCTGGCGAAGTCCGAGGTCGTCACCGCTTCGACGATCGTCTGCCGCACCAATGTGACCAACAAGCCTTACGGCGACCAGAAGGTTCGCAACGCCCTGCAGCTCGCGGTCGACAACGCTGTCGTCCTCCAGCTCGGCTACGGCAATGCCGGCACGGTTGCCGAGAACCACCATGTCGCCCCGATCCATCCGGAATACTACGAATTGCCGAAGGTTGCTCGCGACCCGGCCAAGGCAAAGGCGCTGATGGCGGAAGCCGGCCAAGCCGATTTCGAGCACGAGCTGATCACGGTCGACGAAGACTGGCACAAGAACACCGGCGATGCGATCGCCGCGCAGATGCGCGACGCCGGCATCAAGGTAAAGCGTACGGTGCTGCCGGGTTCGACCTTCTGGAACGACTGGACGAAGTATCCGCTGTCGATGACCAACTGGAACATGCGGCCGCTCGGCGTCCAGGTTCTGGCGATCGGCTATCGTACAGGTGAAGCCTGGAACGAGACGGCTTGGTCGAATCCCGAGTGGGATGCCAAGCTCAACGCTGCGCTGGCAGTTGCCGACGCCGCCAAGCGCAAGGAAATGATGAAGGATATCGAGCAGATCCTGCAGGATTCCGGCATTATCATCCAGCCTTATTGGCGCAAGCTCTACAGCCATTCGGTCAAGGCGGTGCAGAACTACAAGATGCACCCGACCTTCGAGCGCGACTACGGTAAGGTCTGGCTCGACCAGGCCTGACCGGACGATCCGGAAAGGGGCGTCTGGCCCCTTTCTCTCGCTCGTTGCATGGTCCTTGGACCGGAAGTCGGCGCAGCAAAAAGTTGCGGACTCTTCGGCCGGGGTCTGCAATAAAAAGGGTATTGCATCTGGGACTGGTCTGAAGGCTTGTTCTGCCGCTGGCGGCAGGGCACGGCTTGCAAACCGGTTCCACCCCCCAACCCGACCGGCAGGGGACCGCCATGCTTTCTTTCGTTATCAGGCGTCTCGGCACCATGGCATTGACGATGCTGTGCCTGACGATGATCGTCTTCTTCCTGGTCAATCTCGGGCCCAATCTGAAGAAGCTCGCGATCAGCCAAACCGAAATGCACACATCGGCCGAGCAGCTCGAGGCTTGGCTGGTCAATCATGGCTATCGGCAGAATTTCTTTGTCCGCTACGGACAATGGCTGGGCGTCGTGCCCAAGCAGCCGGTGACCGACCCGGCGACAGGCAAGCCAGCGCAGCGTTTCTCCTTCTGCAACGATCCGGTCGTGCCGACATTTTCCGGCATCCTGCAAGGCGATTTCGGCTGCTCGACCAAATTCAAGACGACGGTCGCCTCGAAACTCTTTCCGGCGCTCAGCGCCACCGGCATCCTGATGCTCTGCGTGCTTGCGGTTATGGTGCCGGTCTCGCTCCTGATCGGCATTCTTGCCGGCATGCGCGAGGGCTCACGCACCGACCGCACATTGTCGGTGGCGTCGATCGCCTCGACGGCGACGCCCGAATATGTTTCGGGCGTCATCTTCACCGTCATCTTCGCCTCCTGGCTCGGCGTGCTGAACGGCTCGGCGGCCTCGGCCAGCCAGGGCATCACCTTCTACAATTTCACCTTGCCGGTGATGACGCTGGCGATCTACGGCATCGGCTACATCGCCCGCATGACCCGCGCCTCGATGGTCGAGGTGATGACGCAGCAATATATCCGAACCGCCCGGCTGAAGGGCCTCTCCTTCGGCAGCGTGGTGGTAAAGCACGCTCTGCGCAACGCGCTGATCGCACCGTTCACGGTCATCATGCTGCAGTTCCCCTGGCTGCTCACCGGCGTCGTCATCGTCGAGGTGATGTTCCGCTACCAGGGGTTCGGCTACACGCTGGTCGAGGCGGCCGGCAACAACGACATCGATCTTCTGCTCGGCTGCTCGCTGGTCTCGGTGTTTATCGTCCTGATCACACAGCTCATCTCCGATGTCGGCTACGCGTTCCTCAATCCGCGCATCAGAGTTCAATAGGAGACCGGGCGGATGCAGGTCGAATATCTCAGCGCCTTCAACGTCGTACTCGGCGTGCTTACCCGCTTCTGGCCGGTCTGGATCGCTCTCGCCCTGGTGATGGGGGCGAGCTTCGGCTACAAGAAGAAGCTTGGCCTTTACGGCCAGCTTTTCGACAGCGGCGTCGGCATCGTCGGCGTCGGCATCTGCCTGTTCTGGCTGTTCACGGCGATCTTCGCATCGACCGTCGCGCCCTTCGATCCGCTCGCCCAGGTGCCGATCATGAAGGACGCGCTGCCGGGCGCGATCGAGCCGGCGTCGAAGCTTGTATACTATTTCGGCGGCGACAAGCTCGCCCGCGACGTGTTCTCCCGCATGGTCTATGGCAGCCAGATCGTGCTGATCATCGCGCCGGCGGCAACCGGCTTTGCGCTGATGGTCGGCATCACGCTCGGCTTGCCGGCTGGCTATTACGGCGGCAGGATCGATACGGTGCTGTCCTTCCTCGCAAACCTTGTGCTGGCCTTCCCGGTGATCCTGCTGTTCTACCTGCTGGTGACGCCAGGCATCATGGACACGCCGATCCCCTACGCGATGGCCGGGCTGTTCTTCCTGTTTCCGATCATCTTCTTCAGTGTGCTGTTCTGGACGCGCTATAAGAACCGCCCCGACCGCCTCTATATCCTGCTTGGCTTGACGTTGGTCGTTGGCGGCTGGATCTATGCCGGCCTTGTCTTCGACGCCGATCCGTTCAAGATCATCCACATCGATCCTAACCAGCTCAACATCTTCGTGGCAGTGGTGTTCGCCTCCAGCCCGGGCGTGTTCCGCATCGTGCGCGGCCTGGTCATGGATATCAAAACGCGCGACTATGTTGCGGCGGCGCAGACGCGCGGTGAATCGCCCTGGTACATCATGCTGTGGGAGATATTGCCCAATGCGCGCGGGCCGCTTATCGTCGACGCCTGCCTGCGCATCGGCTACACCACGATCCTGCTCGGCACGCTCGGCTATTTCGGGCTGGGACTGGCGCCGGAAAGCCCGGACTGGGGCACGGCGATCAAGGATGCCAGCCGGCTGCTGCGCTCGTTCATCCACCCGGCGCTGCCGCCGACGATCGCATTGATGTCGTTCGTGCTCGGCCTCAACCTCCTGGCGGATTCGTTGCGCGAACAGTCGATGAAGGATTGATGCCGGGAAAGATTGAACCGGGAAAGATCGATGCCGGGTTCGGCCCGACATGCCTGCAGAACAAGGATTGGAGCGACCCATGAATGAGGCAGTTCGAAATCCCGCCAAGCCGACCAATGGGCCGACCAGTGGGCCGATCATCGAGATCGAGAACCTGTCGATCTCCTTCTTCACCCGCAAGGGCGAGATCCCGGCCGTCATGGATTTTTCCTGCACGGTCATGCCCGGCGAGGCGATGGGCATCGTCGGCGAATCCGGCTGCGGCAAGTCGACCGTGTCGCTCGGCATCATGCGCGACCTCTCCAACATCGGAAAGATCGTCGGCGGAAAGATCAAGTTCCAGGGCAAGGACATGGGAGAACTGTCCGACGAGGAACTGCGCGCCATCCGCGGCAACAAGATCGCGATGATCTACCAGGAGCCTATGGCCAGTCTGAACCCGGCGATGAAGGTCGGCCAGCAGCTGATGGAAGTGCCACTGATCCACGACAAGGTGTCGAAGGACGAAGCCCATAAACGCGCTTTGGAAATGGTGCGCGCGGTGAAGCTGCCGGATCCCGAGCGCATGATGCGTTCCTACCCGCACCAGCTTTCCGGCGGCCAGCAGCAGCGCATCGTCATTGCCATGGCGCTGCTGTCGAAGCCTGCGCTGCTTCTGCTCGACGAGCCGACGACAGCGCTCGACGTGACGGTTGAGGCCGGTATCGTCGATCTGGTCAAGGGGCTGGGCGAGAAGTTCGGGACCTCGATGATCTTCGTGTCGCACAATCTCGGCCTGATCCTGGAGACCTGCGACCGCATCACGGTGATGTATTCGGGCGAAGCGGTGGAGACGGGCAAGATCAAGGACGTCTTCGACCGGATGCGCCATCCCTACACGCAAGGCCTGTTCCGCTCGATCCCGTTGCCGGGCGCCGACAAGAATTCGCGGCCTCTGATATCCATTCCGGGGCAGTTGCCGCTGCCGCACGAGCGGCCGAAGGGCTGCAATTTCGGCCCGCGCTGCCACCATTTCGTCGAGGGCGTCTGCAACGCCGCCGAAATTCCGATGATCGCGGTCGAAGGCCATGACGGGCATTTCTCGCGCTGCGTACGCTTCAACGAGATCGACTGGGAGGCGCTGCCGCCTGGCGCCAAGAAAGTCAACGAGCGCGTGGTGCCCGGTGCGCCGGTGCTCCAGATCGAAGACCTCAGGAAGTACTACAAAGTCGGCGGCAGCGAAGTGTTCGGCTCGAGCGAAGGACGTGTCGTCAAGGCCAACGAGACGATCTCTTTCATGGCGCGCGAATCCGAGACCGTCGCTATCGTTGGCGAATCCGGCTGCGGAAAATCGACCCTGGCCAAGGTGTTGCTCGGCCTCGAAACGGCAAGCTCCGGCCGCGTGAAGCTGGGCAACAAGGAAATCCAGTCGACCGGGATCGAGAAGCGCAGCGTCGACACCGTGTCGTCGATCCAGATGGTGTTCCAAAATCCGTTCGACACACTCCAATCCCAGCCATTCGGTCGGTTCGCAGATCATCCGTACGCTGGAAAAGTTCAATGTCGGCGACACGGTGGCCGACCGCCGCAAGCGGATGCTGGAACTGCTCGATCTGGTGAAGCTGCCAAGGGCATTCGAGACGCGCAAGCCGCGCCAGCTTTCAGGTGGCCAGAAACAGCGCATCGGCGTGGCGCGGGCCTTTGCCGGCGACGCCAAGGTGGTGGTGGCCGACGAGCCGGTCTCGGCGCTGGATGTGTCCGTCCAGGCGGCGGTGACCGAACTCTTGATGGACATCCAGCGCAAGAACAAGACCACGATGCTGTTCATCAGCCACGATCTGTCGGTGGTGCGCTACATCGCCGACCGCGTCGTCGTCATGTATCTCGGCTATATCGTCGAGCAAGGCACGACCGACCAGATATTTTCGCCGCCCTATCACCCCTATACCGAGGCGCTGCTGTCGGCGATCCCGATTGCCGATACCAGCGTGGTGAAAAGGCATATCGTGCTCGAAGGCGACATTCCGTCGGCGATGAACCCGCCCTCGGGCTGCCCGTTCCAGACGCGCTGCGGCTACAAGAAACTTGTGCCGGACAATCTTTGCGAAACTACGGTGCCGCCGGTCAAAAATCTCGGCGACGGTCATATGAGCCTGTGCTGGCTGGCCGACGACGTGCTGGCAAAAATGGAGCCGGTGATTAAATTCGACAAGGAACACGCGGCGAATGAGGGCGTGCCGGATGATGCAAACCACGGTGTTGGCCCGGGCTTTGCTGGAGATCCGCCCAAGCGCCCGCATGGCAAGACTGGCAGCGTTGAAGCCGATGCCGAGGGTCAGGCAGCGGAGAATGCCGAAGCGGTCGCCAAAGCCCGCCGTCACGAGGTTCGCGACGAGGTTTCAGAGACCGGCGGCATCTCAAGCTCTGCCGATAGCGCGGTGGCACCAATCACGCCGCCGACAGTCGGCGACGGCCGCCAAGCTGAGAACGCCACGCGCAAGCCGCGCAAACCCAAGGGCGGCTGAAATACCGTTGATATGCTAGGGCGCGCATTGCCGTAGCTGCGCGGCGTAGTCCTGCGCCATCTGTTCGGTGGCGTGCGCATAGCGCTGCACGTCGGCGCCGCCGCGATTGCCGCGCTTATAGGCATTCCAGCCAAGATAGTAGGCGAGATACAGATTGTAGGTGTCGTTGCGGGCGACGCCGAGCGTGTCGGCGGTCTTGGAATGATACCAGCCGACAAAATCGACGGCATCGGCAAACCTGGTGCGGCGCGCCGCCCAACTGCCGGTCTCGTTCTGGTATTGCGCCCAGGTGCCGTCGAGCGCCTGCGAGAAGCCGGTGGCACTGGAGATATGTTTCCAGGGAATGAAGCCCAGCAGCTTGGTGCGCGGCGGCCTGGCGTTGCTCTTGAAGCCGGATTCCTTGCGCACCGTCGCCATCAGCACGGGGACCGGCACCCCATATTTCTGCTCGGCGCGCTGTGCCGCCGCCTGCCAGTTGTCGAACCAGCCATCGTTCTGGTCGAAAACGGCGCAGACATCGTTGATGTGGTTCGGCGGCGTCGCGCATGCCGAAAGCGTCAGCGGCACGGCAATCGCTACAATTTTACTAAAACTCGACCTACGCATTGGAAGAGCATTAGGCCGAAAACATAAAAGGAATCTTGCGGCGTTCCTTAACGGCTCGTCGGCCGCTTTGGCAGGCGCTGAGGAAGTATGAAGATTCCGACGTTTGTTGTCGCTTTTACCGATATGCAATTCCCGGAATGGCGCCTTGGCTAAAATCACGCCCGCAGGTGGCGGATTCTTGACAGCTCGATCCTCGTGCCGGCGCTTTGATGCGCCGCATGAGCGAACCAAGACGCAAGCGCGGCGCCGAGCGAACGAGCAACAGGGGACCGACCGCCATCCCGCAACTGCCGCTCAGGCGGGTGACAAACCCTTATCCGCCGATGGCGATGCTCTCGGCCGACCAGATCGAGGCGATCCATGAAGCCTCTATGCATATCCTGGAGAATTTCGGCATCGAGGTGATGAGCCCGCGGGCGCTGTCGCTGTTCGAGAAGGCCGGGGCCAAGGTCGATCATGCCTCGATGAACGTCCGCATCGATCGCGGCATGATCGAGGAAGCGCTGAAGACGACACAGTCCAGCTACACTCTGACGCCGCGCAATCCCGCCCATGCCGTCCACCTCGGCGGCAATACCATCAACTTCACGCTCGTCGCCGGGCCGCCCAATGTGCACGATATGGAGCGCGGCCGCCGTGCCGGCAATTTGCGCGATTATTCCGATCTCGTCCGCCTGGCGCAGCATTTCAACTGCATCCACATGCTCGGCAACCAGGTCTGCGCGCCGGTGGAATTGCCGGCGAATTCCCGTCATCTCGACACCTATTTCGCCAATCTGACGCTGACGGACAAAAGCTTTCACGTCTCGGCCATCGGCCGTGGCAGGGCGCTCGACGGCATCAAGATGACGGCAATCGCGCGCGGACTGACGCTTGACGAGATGCGCGACGATCCCGGGGTCACCACGATCATTTCGGTCAACTCGCCGCGCCGCTTCGACGAGATGATGGCCGAGGGGCTGATGACGATGGCCGAGTTCGGCCAGTCGGTGGCGGTGACGCCGTTCACGCTGATGGGAGCGATGAGCCCGGTGACGCTTGCCGGCGCGCTCGCCCAGCAGAATGCCGAGGCGCTGTTTGGCGTTGTGCTGACGCAGCTCGTCCGTCGCGGCGCGCCGGTGATGTATGGCGCCTTCACCTCCAATGTCGATATGAAATCGGGCGCGCCGGCCTTCGGCACGCCTGAAAATACCAAGGCGAACATCGCGTCCGGACAGTTGGCGCGGCGTTACAAGCTGCCTTATCGCACGACACCGGGCTCAGCCTCCAATGCCGCCGACGCGCAAGGCGCCTATGAGACGCTGATGGCGCTGTGGGGCGCGGTGCTAGGCCACGGCAACCTCGTCTATCACGCCGCCGGCTGGCAGGAGGGCGGACTAACTGCATCGTTCGAAAAGTTCATCATCGACGTCGAGATGATCCAGCACATGATGGAGTTTTTGCGCCCGATCGAAGTCAACGAGGCCGAGCTTGCCGTCGAGGCTCTGGGTGCGGTTCCGACCGGCGGCCACTTCTTCGGCGAGCCACACACGCTGGAGCGCTACGCCACGGCCTTCTACCAGCCGATACTGTCCAACTGGCAGAACTACGAGGCCTGGCAGGAGGCCGGTGGGCTCGACGCCACGTCGCGTGCGACCAGGCTGTGGAAGAAGGCGCTGGAGAACTACGCCGAGCCGGTGATGGAAATCTCCAGGCGCGAGGCGCTGGAGGCGTACCTAGCCAAGCGCAAGGAAGCGATCGGGCAGAGCGAGCCTTAAGCACCACTCTTCTCGGATTCATCTTCTTCTCTTCCAGAATCATGAAACCCATCCAACTCTTTGAAATGACGAGAATCCCATGAAATCACATGCAAAGGTCGTGGTTATTGGCGGTGGCGTCGTCGGGTGCTCCGTGCTGTTCCATCTGGCCCGGCACGGCTGGACCGACATCGTGCTCCTGGAGCGCGATGAATTGACCTCCGGCTCGACCTGGCACGCGGCCGGCGGCATGCACACGATCAACGGCGATCCCAATGTCGCCAAGCTGCAGAAATACACGATCTCGCTTTACAAGGAGATTGAGGAACTGTCCGGCCAGGCGACCGGCGTGCATCTGACCGGCGGTGTGCTGCTGGCGGCGACCGAGGCGCGGCTCGACTGGCTGCGCGGCGTTGTCGCCAAGGGCCGCTATCTCGGCATCGAGCTCGAGGAGATATCGCCGGCCGAAGCCGCCGAACTGATGCCTCTGCTCGATCCCAAGCAGTTCGTCGGTGCCGTCCGCAACAACGAGGATGGCCATCTCGATCCATCCGGCGTTACCCACGCCTACGCCAAGGCCGCGAGGAAGCTTGGGGCCGAGGTTGAGCGCTTCACCAAGGTCGAGGACATCGTGCGGCGCGCCGACGGGCTGTGGCGCGTCATTACCAACAAGGGCGAGGTGGTGGCCGAGCATGTCGTCAACGCCGGCGGCCTGTGGGCGCGCGAGGTCGGCCGCATGGTCGGGCTGGAGCTGCCGGTGCTGGCGATGGAGCACATGTACCTGATCACCGAGGACATGCCGGAAGTCGCCGCCTGGAACCAGAAGACCGGCACGGAAATCATCCATGCAGTCGACTTTGATGGCGAGCTCTATCTGCGTCAGGAGCGCGGCGGCATGCTGATGGGTACTTACGAAAAGGCCAACAAGCCATGGTCCGAGTTCCAGACGCCGTGGAACTTCGGCCACGAGTTGCTCGAGCCCGACATCGACCGCATCGCGCCATCGCTGGAGGTCGGCTTCCGGCATTTCCCGGCCTTCCAGAACACCGGTATCAAGCAGATCATCAACGGGCCCTTCACCTTCGCGCCGGACGGCAATCCGCTGGTCGGGCCGGTGCGCGGCCTGCCGGGGTTCTGGGTGGCCTGTGGTGTCATGGCCGGGTTCTCACAGGGGGGCGGCGTCGGGCTGGCGCTGTCGAACTGGATGATCGAGGGCGATCCCGGCGCCGACATCTGGGCGATGGATGTGTCGCGCTACGGTGACTGGGCCACGATGGCCTATACCAACGCCAAGGTGCGCGAAAACTATTCGCGGCGGTTTTCGAACCGCTTCCCCAACGAGGAACTGCCCGCTGGACGGCCGCTCAAGACCACACCGGTCTATGATCTCCTGTCGGCCAAAGGCGCGCAATGGGGCGTCGCCTATGGGCTGGAAGTGCCGCTATGGTATGCGCCGGAAGGCGTGAGGGACGAGTTCTCGTGGCGGCGCTCGAGCGATTTCGAGCATGTCGCAAATGAGGTCAAGACCGTTCGAGAAGGCGTTGGCCTGTCGGAGATTTCGAGCTTCGCCAAATACAAGGTGACGGGCGAGGGCGCTGCAGCCTGGCTCGACCGCCTGCTTGCCTGCAAGCTGCCAAGGCCCGGCCGCATGACGCTGGCGCCGATGCTGAAGGAAGACGGCAGGCTGATTGGCGATTTCACGCTAGCCAATCTCAGCAGCCCAAATTCGGAAAGGGACGGCTGGTTCCTGGCCGGCTCCGGCGTCGCCGAGCAGTACCATATGCGCTGGTTCGAAGCGCATCTGCCGAAGGACGGCTCGGTCAGTATCGAAGCGCTGGGAGCAAAACTCACCGGCTTATCGATCGCCGGGCCGAGCACGCGGAACCTTCTTGAAAAGGTCACACGATCTGATGTGTCGAATACGGCCTTTCCGTTCATGGCCATCAGCAAGATGGACATCGGCATGGCGCCGTGTCTGGTCGGGCGTGTCAGCTACACCGGCGATCTCGGCTACGAGATCTGGGTGGCGCCGGAATATCAGCGCGCCGCCTATCAGGCGCTGATGGCGGCGGGCGAAGAATTCGGCATCGGCCTGTTCGGCTCGCGAGCGCTCAACGCATTGCGGCTGGAAAAGAATTACGGCTCATGGGCGCGCGAATACCGGCCGATCTATGGGCCGCTGGAGGCCGGCCTCGATCGCTTCGTCGCCTATGCCAAGGAGGCCGATTTCATCGGCAAGCAGGCGGCGCTGGCAGAGCGCAAGCAAGGCGGCAGACTGCGGCTGCGGGCCTTTGTCGTCGATGCTGTCGATGCCGACGTCATCGGCGACGAACCAATCTGGCATGGCGGCGCCGTGCGCGGCTGGGTCACGTCGGGCGGCTATGCGCATCATTCGAAAAAATCCGTCGCTATCGGCTATGTGCCGAAAGAGATTGCCGACGAAGTCGACGGTTTTGAGATCGAGCTTCTGGGCAAACGCCATGTTGCGCGCATGCAGCCGGTCCCACTGTTCGACGCGAACTTCGAGCGGATGCGTGGGTGAGGTTTCAGGCGCTGCGGCGGTTATCCAGCGCCAATGCGCCGGCGCCGGCGAATACCAGATAGAGGAAGATGAAGCAGAACGATATTGCCGCATCGCCACCATTGTTGACCGGGAAGAAGTCGCGCGGCATGTGCGCCATGAAATAGGCGATCGCCATCTCACCGCTGAGAAGGAATGCCACCGGCCTAGTGAAAAGCCCCAATACCAGCAGGATGCCACCGGCGAATTCCAGGATGGCCGCGGTCAGCGATAGCCCGCTCAGGGCGCCGGCATGGTCGCCGACGGGGAAATTGAACAGCTTTTGCGTACCATGTTCGATGAATTGCAGTGCCGTCACGAAGCGCAATGCGGCCAGAGCCTGCAGCTGATATCTGACAAGACCGTCGAAAAGCTTCATCTAAGACTCCATTTTACCCCCGAACCGGCCATAGATCATCGCCCGACAGGGGACCATTCACTTCGCATGGCCCGCCAGCCACAATCAGTGATTGGAAATGTTCCTCGTTCTTTTAATATTTTTCTCTCCAAGGTTGTATTTTAAATGCTATAGTTGTAGTGATATCCAGACACTCCAAACCATGTGGGTTCCGTTTGCCATGAGAAAAGTCGTCGTCAGCCTATTCGCCATCCTTGCAGGCACCAGCGTCGCCACGGCCGACGATGCCGGCTGTGCTGCCTTCAAATGGCCGGTGACGCGCGAGGAGGCCCTGTTTGCGGCGGCGCCCGCCGCGCAGTCCGGCGCTGACCTTTCGGTCGGCGAGGCTGCAGATGTGGCGTTGGCGCCGGTCGGCACGATCAGCTTCACCGTTCCGCCGGAACGCGCGCCGGCAGCCGGTACATTCGGCGCGATGGCGAGCGTGGCCGTGCCCCCGGAGGGAGAACTCCAGATCAGCCTGTCTGATGAGGCTTGGATCGATGTCGTTCAGGACGGTAAAGCCGTGAAGTCGGCGGCTTTCAGTGGTATAAAAACCTGTCCGGGGATCCGCAAGAGCGTGCGCTTCAAGCTAGCCGCCGGCCCGGCGACCATCCAGCTCAGCGGCGCCAAGAAGCCCGATCTCAAAGTTTCCGTGCTGACGCCGGAATAGTTCTCAAAGAGCGTAAGGTTGGAGGGACAGCGCCCCTCTCTGTCCTGCCGGACATCTCCCCCACGAGGGGGGAGATCGGTTTTTGCTGCCGGTTTCGCCAATCGCGACGCGACGTTGCTACCGCACCGGTGCCATTAGCGCGAAATGGGCGCCTTGCGGGTCTGTGCACTGCACGATCCAGCTGCCGCCGGGGACCTCCATCGGACCCATCAGGATCTTGCCGCCATTGTCGGTGACGCGCTTGGCTGCCGCGTCGATGCCGGGCACGTTGAAATAGAACTGCCAGACCGGCATCGGGATCTGCTCGGGCTTGTTCATTATGCCGCCAACGGGCTCGCCGCCGAAGGCGAAAAGCTGGTAGACGCCCATCGGACCCATATCCATGGCGTCGCCCTTCTCCCAGCCGAACTGACTGGAATAGAAATCGGACGCCGCCTTCCAGTCTGATGTGTAGAGCTCATGCCAGCCGATGTTGCCGGGTGTCGCCAATGGTAGCGGCGGCTGGTCGGGACCGCTGGGCTGCAGGAAGTTGAACATCGCGCCTTGCGGATCGGCAACGACGGCGAAGCGGCCAACGCCCGGAATGTCGTCTGGCTCGCGGTGAACCGCGCCACCAGCCTTCTTGAGGGAGGCCGTTGCGGCATCGACATCCCTGGTGAGGATATAACCGATCCAGGCCGGCGGCATTCCCATCTTGCGCGCGTCATCGGGCAGCGTCATCAGCCCGCCGACGCCGCGCTCGCCGACATTCATGACGATATAGCGCGGCATGCCCGGCGCCCCGTCGAAAGGCTGCCCCCGCCAGCCTACCACGGCGGTGTAGAACGCCTCGGCGGCGTCGAGATCGGTGGTCATCAGCTCGTACCAGAAGAAGGGCATGGGGGACTGTGGCATTGTCCTGCTCCTTGCGGTTTTTCGATCATGCGCGATCCATTCTAGGACGATCTTCACGACGAAAATCCGACAGCCAACCAAAAAAGATGACGGCAAACCGGAAATGTTACCGGGTTGCGCGCCCTGTGGTTTTCGACTTTGCTTGCAGTCAACGAGGGGTTGTTGATCCATGCGCCGGATGTCGCTCACTTCCGAACTTGTCGCGCTGTGCGACGAGATCAGGTTGATCCATGGCAACGCTCCTGAATGCGGTTCCGTACCTGCTTCGTGACGTATATGGCCGTTTGGAAAAACATGATTATCACAGTCATGTTTGTTGAAGCTTTTCAGTCGCTTGCGCCGAAAATTGACCAATTGATAAAAAAATAAAACGTGCTAGCCTTCCCCAAAACAAGAACATGGGGAACTGACGATGGCAGAAGGCCAGTTCAAGCAAGGCATTGCCGGCGGGCGGCTTTCGCCGGAACAATACGCCGATAATTTCGCCGACCTGCATCCGCCGCTCGATCACCACGAGGCGCTGGTCGAGTCCGACCGCTGCTACTTCTGCTATGACGCGCCGTGCATGAATGCATGCCCGACCTCGATCGACATCCCGCTGTTCATCCGCCAGATTTCGACGGGCAATCCGATCGGCTCAGCCAAGACGATTTTCGACCAGAACATCTTGGGCGGCATGTGTGCCCGCGTCTGCCCGACCGAGACGCTGTGCGAAGAGGTCTGCGTGCGCGAAGTGGCCGAAGGCAAGCCGGTGCAGATTGGTCGCCTGCAGCGCTACGCCACCGATGTCGCCATGGCCGAAAACAAGCAGTTCTACAAGCGCCCCGAACCGACCGGCAAGACCGTCGCCGTGGTCGGCGCCGGTCCGGCCGGGCTAGCGGCCGCGCATCGGCTCGCCCGCTACGGCCACGACGTGACCATCCTGGAAGCCCGCCCGAAGGCCGGCGGCCTTAATGAATACGGTATCGCGGCCTATAAGAGCGTCGACAATTTCGCCCAAGCCGAGGTGGACTATGTCACGTCGATCGGCGGCATCGACATCCAGAACGGCAAGGCGCTCGGCCGTGATTACCAGCTGTCGGACCTGACCCGGAATTACGACGCGGTGTTCCTCGGCATGGGGCTTGCCGGCGTCAATGCCTTGCGAGCGGATGGCGAGGAGGCGCCGGGTGTCACCAATGCCGTCGAATTCATCTCGGAGCTTCGCCAGGCCAGCGATCTGGCCAGCCTGCCGGTCGGCCGGCGTGTTGTCGTCATCGGCGGCGGCATGACGGCGATCGACGCGGCGGTGCAATCGAAGCTGCTCGGGGCCGAAGAGGTGACGATCTGCTACCGGCGCGGCCCGGAGCACATGAACGCCTCCGAATTCGAGCAGGACCTGGCCGCTGCCAACGGCGTCATCATCCGGCACTGGCTGCAGCCGAAGCGGGTCATTGCCGATGGCGGCAAGGTGTCGGCGATCGAGCTCGAATACACCGCGATGGACGGCGACCGGCTCGTCGGCACCGGCGAGCGGCTGACACTGACCGCCGACCAGGTGTTCAAGGCGATCGGCCAGAGTTTTGTCCCGGCTGCGCTCAACGGCAGCGGGGCTTTGCTTGACCTGGAAGCCGGCCGCATCAAGGTCGACGCCGAAGGCCGCACCTCGCTGCCAAACGTCTGGGCCGGCGGCGACTGCATCTTTGGCGGCGACGACCTGACCGTCTCGGCCGTCGCGCAAGGCCGCGACGCGGCGGAAAGCATTCATCGGGCACTGACCTCGAACGGGAGGGCATGAGCATGGCAGACATCCGCAACAATTTCGTCGGCATCAAATCGCCGAACCCGTTCTGGCTGGCCTCGGCGCCGCCGACCGACAAGGCCTATAACGTCATCCGCGCCTTCAAGGCCGGCTGGGGCGGTGTCGTCTGGAAGACGCTCGGCGAAGAGGGTCCGCCGGTCGTCAACGTCAACGGGCCACGCTATGGCGCGATCTGGGGCGCTGATCGTCGCCTGCTTGGCCTGAACAATATCGAGTTGATCACCGATCGCGACCTGCAGGTCAATTTGCGCGAGATCAAGCAGGTCAAGATGGACTGGCCCGACCGGGCGATCGTCGTCTCGCTGATGGTGCCGTGCGAGGAGCATGCCTGGAAGGCGATCCTGCCGGTGGTCGAGGAGACCGGCGCCGATGGTATCGAGCTCAATTTCGGCTGCCCGCACGGCATGTCGGAACGCGGCATGGGTGCGGCGGTCGGTCAGGTGCCGGAATACATCGAAATGGTGGTGCGCTGGTGCAAGGCCAACACCCGCATGCCGGTCATCACCAAGCTGACGCCCAACATCACCGACATACGCAAGCCGGCACGCGCTGCGCTGTCCGGCGGCACCGATGCGGTGTCGCTGATCAACACCATCAATTCGATCACCGGCGTCAATCTCGACAATTTCGCACCGGAGCCGACGATCGACGGTAAGGGTTCGCATGGCGGCTATTGCGGTCCGGCGGTGAAGCCGATCGCGATGAACATGGTGGCCGAGATCGCGCGCGACCCGGAAACGCATGGCCTGCCGATCTCCGGTATCGGCGGCATCACCACCTGGCGCGACGCCGCCGAGTTCATGGCGCTCGGCGCCGGCAATGTGCAGGTGTGCACGGCGGCAATGACCTATGGCTTCAAGATCGTGCAGGAGATGATCGCCGGCCTGGAAAACTGGATGGACGAGAAGGGCCATGCCTCGCTCGACGACATCGTCGGCCGCGCCACGCCCAACGTCACCGACTGGCAGTATCTCAACCTCAACTATATCGCCAAGGCGCATATCGACCAGGACGCCTGTATCAAATGCGGCCGCTGCCACATCGCCTGCGAGGACACCTCGCACCAGGCGATCACCAGCATGGTGGACGGCGTCAGGCATTTCGAGGTGATCGAGGCCGAATGCGTCGGCTGCAATCTCTGCGTCAATGTCTGCCCGGTCGAGAACTGCATCACCATGGAGCCGCTGGCGGTCGGCGTGATGGACCAGCGCACCGGCAAGCCGGTGTCACCGATCTACGCCAACTGGACGACGCATCCGAACAACCCGATGGCCAAGGTGGCGGCGGAATAGCATTGCGAAAAAAATCGGCGTTCACGGGCGCCGCTTTTTTAATTTCCCTATTGCGGACAAAGATTATCCACGATAATCTATATCCATGACTAGGAGAGCGAAATGAAGCTGGGTGAGGGCGTCGAAGCGGCCATCCACTGCGCCGCGATGCTTGCTGGCGTTGATGGCGCCGCGACCATGCCGGGTGCTGCCATGGCGGAAGCGTTCGGGCTGTCGCCGAGCTATCTCCTCAAGCATCTCAACATGCTGACGGTGTCGGGCATTCTGGAATCGGTTCCGGGGCCGTCCGGCGGCTACCGGCTGGCGCGGCCGGCGGAACGCATTACGCTGCTCGATATCGTGTTGGCCGTCGAAGGGCGAGAACCGGCCTTTCGCTGCGCCGAAATCCGCCAGCGCGGCCCGGCCAGGCTCGATGCCTCGGTTTATGTCAAACCCTGCGGCATCAAGGTGGCGATGCTGAAGGCCGAGCGTGCCTACCGCGCAGCGCTCGCCGACGCCCGGCTGTCCGACATCGTTGCAGAATACACGGCCGATGCCGATCCCCGTTCGGTCGCCGCCAACTGCGCCTTCGTCGAGCGCCGTCAGCGTCCGCAGAAATCAAGTTCAACCAAGCAAGCATGAAAGGCTAAAAACGATGAAAGAGAGGCTGCAATTTTTCGGCGCGGCGCCGGAGATCATGAAGGCGGTGTCGGTGCTCAACAAGGCAGTCGACGAATGCGGGCTCGAAAAAAGCCTGTTGCATCTGATCAAGCTCAGGGCGTCGCAGATCAACGGCTGCTCGTATTGCGTCGAGATGCACAGCCGCGAGGCGCGCCACGACGGCGAGAGCGAGCAGCGGCTCTATCTCGTCTCCGCCTGGAAGGAATCGCCGCTATTTTCAGAGCGCGAACGCGCAGCCTTTGCCTGGACCGACGCGCTGACCAGGATCGCCGACAACGGTGTTTCGGACGAACTCTACGCAAGGACGCTCGAGCATTTTTCGGAGCAGGAGTTGGTCAAGCTGTCGGTTGCACTCGGCATGATTAACACCTGGAACCGACTTTGCGTTCCGTTCCATGCAATCCATCCGATGCCGGCGGTCATGGCCGCTTGAGCATGGACCAGGCGCGCGGCCTGCGTCGTGCGCCTCTTTTCTGCCCAAGGACCAACAGCATGTTTTCAAGCTTTGATAGTGAGATTCTATTCGCGGCCCGCCTGCTGCTCGGCGGCGCCTTTGTCTTTGCCGGCCTGCGCAACATCCAGAACGCGGCGTTCCTGACCCAATTGATGACGACGCGCGGCGTGCCGCAGGCGCGGCTGGTGCTCTGGCTGGGGATCGTCCTGCAGACCGTCACCGGAGCACTGGTGATCGCGGGCATCTGGACCGCTGCCGCCGCTCTGTGCCTGGTGTTGTTCCTTGTCGTTGCTACGCCGATGTTCCATAATTTCTGGGATCATCAGGGTCCCGAGCGCGCGTCCCGCATCAATGGCTTTGTCGGCAACGTCGCGCTGACCGGAGGATTTCTGGCGCTGATCGCGCAGTCGCTTTGAAAGCGATTGCCGCGTAGATGTAGCCGCGTTACGCCGCATACCGCAAGCCGCCGTCGCAGGTCAGGATCTGGCCGGTGACGAAGCTGTTCGAAACCAGGAACGCGATCGCCTCAGCAACGTCCTCGGCGCGGCCGATGCGGCCGACCGGCGTCTTGCCTGCATAATCGGCAAATACCGAATGGCGCTGTTCATCAGGCAAAAAATCCCACCAGGGCGTGTCAATGACGCCCGGCGCCACGACATTGACGCGTAACGGCTTCAGCTCCATTGCCAGGATCGGCACCACGGTCAGCAGCATGCCGTTGACGGCGGCGATGCCGGCGACACCCGGCGCCGACAATTGCGCCGACACCGCCGAGATGAAAGTCACCGAGCCGCCCTTGTTCAGCGTCGGCAAGGCGGCCTGCAGGCAGGAGAGCTGCGGCCGGACCTTCTCGTCGACGCCGCCGCCGATGTCGGTCAGGTCAAGCGTTTCGAACGGGCCGAGCCCCTTGCCGCCGCTGGCGGCCAGCACCAGGTGATCGAAAGGGCCGAGATCGCTGAAAAACCGGCGAACCTCGTCCGGCTTCGCGGCATCGAAGGCAGCTTTTCCGACCGCGCCGCCAAGGCTTTGCCCTGCGTTGTCGAGCCTTTCCCGGTTGCGCCCGGTGATCGTCACCTTCATGCCCGGACCAAGCAGCTTTTTCGCGGTGGCGAGGCCGATGCCGGAGGAGCCGCCGACGACCACAGTGTGCTGCGCTTTCTCGATCATGAATTTTCTCTCTTCGATGTTGCGGAAGCCGGTGCGAGCCCGACAAGACCGAGGCTCAATTCCCGCAATCGACGTCGTGCCTTAGCGTCATAGGCTTGCGCATCGGCGCGGGATTCCCTCTGGCCGTCGAAATAGAGGCCGCTCCGCCCTTCGAGCGCCGGCGATGTGGCGAGATTGATGATGGCTTCGGCGCCGGTTTGGACCGAGCTCCAGGGTGTGACGCCCGCCTGCCGCACCATCGTGGTGTTCATGTAGCTTGCCGGATGCAGGCTGTTGACCGTGACGCCGGTGCCGTTCAGCTGCTCCGCCAGATCGATGGTGAACATGATCTGCGCCAGCTTGCTCTGGCAGTAGGCACGGATGCCGTCATAGGAGCGGGTCAGCATGACATCGTCGAAATCGATCGCCTGCTGGCCTGCCGAGGCGACGTTGACGATGCGCGCCGGCGCGCTGGCCTTGAGCAGCGGCAGCAGCTCCGTGGTGAGCAGGAAGCCGGCGAGATAGTTGACGGCAAAGCGCAGTTCGTAGCTGTCGGCGCTGACCTGTCGTTTGGCGTTGGGGCCGGCGGTGCCGACGCCGGCATTGTTGATGAGGACATCGAGTCGGCCCGTGCGGGCGCGAACAGCCTCGGCGAGGCGGCGGACCTCGGCCAGGGAGGAGAGATCGGCCACGAGCAACTCGGCTTTGCCGCCGGCGGCTTCGATCTCGGCCACGATCGCCTTGCCCCTGGTCGCGTCGCGGCCATGCACCAGGATGCGGGCGCCGCCGGCGCCGAGCCTTTGCGCGACGACACGGCCGACGCCGTCGGTCGACCCGGTGATGAGGATTGTCTTGTCTTTCAGTTCCATGTTCAGAGCCTCCATCTCATCGCTTTGAGCGGAAAGATGGGGCACCAGCCACTTGCCAAACAGTTCAAACTTTATCCTGGTATCGGTACTGCTATAATAGCGGCCATGGATTCCACCGCGCATTCCGCCGAAGACAGCCGCCGCCGCGAGCGGCATCTCGACCGGCTTACGCCGGCGCACGCCCGGGCTGCGGCGCGAGGAGGTGGCAATGATCGCCGGCGTCGGCACGACCTGGTACACCTGGCTGGAGCAGGGCCGCGACGTTCGGCCGTCGGTGGAAGTGCTGACCGCACTCAGCCAGGCGCTGCGCCTGGACGCGGCTGAGCAACGGCATCTGTTTATTCTCGCCGGCCGGCCGCAGCCGGAGCGTCGCGTCGACGCGCCGGAAAAGATCGACGGCCCCTTGCTGCACATGCTGCAGAGCCTGGTCCTGCAGCCGGCCTATGTCGTCGGGCGGCGCTGGGATGTGCTGGCCTGGAACCCGGCGGCGGCAGCCGTGTTCGGCGATTATGGCCTGCTGGAGGGCGATGCCCGCAACATCGTCCATATGGTTTTCACCAGCCCGCAGCATCGGCGCCTGCTCGTCGACTGGGAGGAACTGGCGCGCGCCGTGCTGGCGTCATTCCGGGCGGAAAGCGCGAAGTATGTCGGCGATCCGGATTTCGAGCGGTTGATTGCGCTGATGACGCGTTCAAGCCCGGAGTTCCGCGCCTGGTGGCCGCTGCGCGATGTGGCCCGCAACCTATCGGGTGTGAAGCATGTCAGGCATCCGATAGCGGGCGCCATGGCGTTCGAACATATGAGCCTGTCGATCGACGACGGCTCGGACATGAAGCTGATCGTCTACACGCCGCTCGCCGAGCAGAACTCGATCGCCAAGCTGCAGAAGCTGCTCGATGCGCTGCCGGCCGCGCGGCGCAGCGCGTGAACCATCAAGGCTAGTCTTTCGGCTTCAGCCCGTCGATGAACAGTTGCTCGAGAAACCTTGCGGCATCCTCGAAGCGGCCGTCGCCGCCGCGGTCGGGGCCGAGCACGGCGCGGACCTGGACGTCGAAATCGGCATAATGCTGCGTCGTCGCCCAGATCGAGAAGATCAGGTGCCAGGGGTCGGTGCGGGCAATCTTGCCGGCGCGCATCCAGCCCTTGATGACGTTGGCTTTCTCGTCGACCAGCGTCTTCAACTCACCTTCCAGCATCGGCATGATGCGCGGCGCGCCCTGCAGGATCTCATTAGCGAATAGCCGGCTCTCGCGCGGGAAATCGCGCGCCATTTCGAGCTTGCGCCTGATGTAGTTGCGCAGTTCAGTCAGCGGATCGCCAATGTCGTCGAGTTCGCGCAGCGGCGCCAGCCAGGTGTCGAGAAGCCGTTGCATCAGCGTCTCGTGGATGTCCTCCTTGCGGCGGAAATAATAGAGCAGGTTCGGCTTCGACATGCCGGCGGCTTCGGCGATCTGGTCGATGGTCGAACCGCGAAAACCGTTGGTGGAGAAGACTTCGAGCGCCGCCTCCAGAATGAGCTCGCGCTTTTCCAGCTGGATGCGGGTGCGGCGTGGAGCGGAGCTTTCGACCACCCCCGTCACCTCGAACAACCTTCGCTGTGAGGAGCGTCTGGACCAATTCTCTGGACCAGTTTTTCCCCGCCCTGTGGAGCGCACTTCGAAAGCCGCATTTCCGCTAGTAATCCCTTGACCGCTGATAAGGCGGTGCTAACGTTTGTCCAACCGGTCAAAAATTTGCGTAGCACGAAAACGCAGCAAAGACCAAGTGTTGGAAAGACCAAGCGTTAGCCGCACCGAAACAGGTTACAAGGGGAAGTCTTGGTCATGTCCAACCGGCTGAAAGTCACGCCGAACGATCTCAGCGCATTCTGGATGCCGTTCACGGCAAACCGGCAGTTCAAGCAGGCGCCGCGCATGATGGTGTCGGCCAAGGACATGCATTACACGACCAGCGACGGGCGCAAGGTTCTCGACGGCACCGCCGGCCTGTGGTGCGTCAATGCCGGCCACTGCCGCCCGAAGATCACCGAGGCGATCCAGAGCCAAGCGGCAGAGCTCGACTATGCGCCGGCCTTCCAGATGGGCCACCCGATCGTGTTCGAGCTGGCCAATCGCCTGGTCGACATCGCCCCGAAGGGCATGGACCATGTGTTCTTCACCAATTCCGGCTCGGAATCAGTCGAGACGGCGCTGAAGATGGCGATCGCCTATCACCGCGTAAAAGGCGAGGGCTCGCGCACCCGGCTGATCGGCCGCGAGCGCGGCTATCACGGCGTCAATTTCGGCGGCATCTCGGTCGGCGGCATCGTCACCAACCGCAAGATGTTCGGCACGCTGCTCGGCGGCGTAGATCACATGCCACACACGCATTTGCCGGAAAAGAACTCCTTCACGAAAGGCGTGCCCGAGCATGGCGCGGAACTCGCCAACGAGCTGGAACGCATCGTCGCCCTGCACGACGCGTCGACCATCGCCGCAGTCATCGTCGAACCGGTTGCCGGTTCCACCGGCGTCATCCTGCCGCCGAAGGGCTATCTGCAGAAGCTGCGCGAGATCTGCACCAAGCACGGCATCTTGCTGATCTTCGACGAGGTCATCACCGGTTTTGGCCGCCTCGGCACGCCGTTTGCCGCCGACTATTTCGGTGTCACCCCGGATATCATGACGACGGCCAAGGGCGTCTCCAATGGCGTCATCCCGATGGGCGCGGTGTTCGTCAAGAAGGAAATCCACGACGCCTTCATGACCGGGCCTGAGCATATGATCGAGTTCTTCCACGGCTACACCTATTCGGGCAATCCGATCGCCTGCGCGGCGGCGCTGGGCACACTCGACACCTACAAGGAAGAGGGGCTGCTGACGCGCGGCGAGGAATTGGCGCCGTACTGGGAGGACGCACTGCACTCGCTGAAGGGCGAACCGAACGTCATCGACATCCGCAACATCGGCCTGATCGGCGCGATCGAGCTGGCGCCGGTCGCCGGCCAGCCGACGAAGCGCGCCTTCTCGGCTTTTGTGAAGGCGTTCGAGCGCGGTGCATTGATCCGCACCACCGGCGACATCATCGCTCTGTCGCCGCCGCTGATCATCACCAAGGGCCAGATCAACGAACTGATCGACCATGTGCGCGAAGTGCTGAGGGCGGTGGACTAGATACTCCCCAACATGTAGGGCGACGACGGGAACCGTCGTCCTAATGTGAGTAAATGAGAGGAACTTGAATGGCCGCCCCCGGCGAGAATCTGCGAATCAATTCAGACCGTTTGTGGGATTCGATAATGGAGATGGCGAAGATCGGCCCCGGCATTGCCGGCGGCAATAATCGCCAGACCGTTACCGACGAGGATGGCGAAGGGCGGCATCTGTTCAAGCGCTGGTGCGATGAGGCGGGGCTCGAAATGGGCGTCGACGAGATGGGCACGATGTTTGCCCGTCGCGAAGGCACCGACCCCAGCCTGCCGCCGGTGTATGTCGGCAGCCATCTCGATACGCAGCCGACCGGCGGCAAGTATGACGGCGTGCTCGGCGTGCTCGGCGGCCTGGAGGTTGTGCGCTCGCTCGACGATCTCGGCATCAAGACCAAGCACCCGATCGTCGTCACCAACTGGACCAACGAGGAAGGCGCGCGCTTTGCGCCGGCGATGATGGCGTCCGGGGTATTCGCCGGCGTGCTCGATCAGGCCGAAATCTATTCGCATGTCGACAAGGACGGCAAGAAATTCGGCGAGGAGCTCGAACGGATCGGCTGGAAGGGCACCGAGAAAGTCGGTGAGCGCAAGATCCACGCCTTCTTCGAATTGCATATCGAGCAGGGCCCGATCCTCGAGGACGAGGGCATCGACATTGGCGTCGTCACCCATGGCCAGGGACTGAAATGGCTGCAGGTGACGCTGACCGGCAGGGAGGCGCATACCGGCTCGACGCCGATGCCGAAGCGGCGCAATGCCGGGCTCGGCATGGCGCGGGTGATCGAGTTGGTGCACGAGATCGCCATGGACTACCAGCCGGACGCCGTTGGCGCGGTCGGCCATATGGAGGTCTATCCGAACTCGCGCAACATCATCGCCGGTCGCACCGTCTTCACCATCGACATCCGCTCACCGGAAAAGGAAGTGCTGGACGCCATGGACGGCCGCATCCGGGAAGGCATCGACACGATCTGCGAGGCGCTCGACATTAAATATCAAATCGAGCAGGTCGGCCATTTCGATCCGGTCACTTTCGACGCGGGCTGCGTCAAGGCGGTGCGGGATGCGGCGGAGCGCCTGGGATATACGCATCGCAACATCGTCTCCGGCGCCGGCCACGACGCCTGCTGGATCAACCGCGTCGCACCGACGGCGATGGTGATGTGTCCCTGCGTCGACGGGCTCAGCCACAACGAGGCCGAGGAGATCACCAAGGAATGGGCAACGGCCGGCGCCGACGTGCTGTTCCACGCGGTGGTCGATACGGCGGTGATTGTCGAATGATGGGATAGCTGCCACCTCGCAACGCCGCTCGCAAGAAGCGCGAAAAGAATAAGGGAACAAGAAAATGTCCAAAGTCATCAAGAATGGCACCATCGTCACCGCGGACCGGACATGGAAGGCCGATGTGCTGTTCAGGCACGGCAAGATCGTCGGCATCGGGCCGGATCTGCATGGCGACCATGAGTTCGACGCCAGCGGCTGCTATGTCATGCCGGGCGGCATCGACCCGCATACCCACCTCGAAATGCCGTTCATGGGCACCTATTCGGCCGATGATTTCGAGAGCGGCACCCGCGCCGCGCTCGCCGGCGGCACGACGATGGTCGTCGATTTCTGCCTGCCGGCGCCGCAGCAGTCGCTGCTCGAGGCCTTGCAGATGTGGGACAACAAGACTTCGAAGGCTTCCTGCGATTATTCCTTCCACATGGCGATCACCTGGTGGGGCAAGCAGGTGTTCGACGAGATGGCCACCGTCGTCGACAGGGGCATCACCTCGTTCAAGCATTTCATGGCCTACAAGGGTGCGCTGATGGTCGATGACGACGAGCTGTATTCGTCGTTCCAGCGCTGTGCCGATCTCGGCGCGCTGCCGCTGGTCCATGCCGAGAATGGCGACGTGGTGGCGGCACTGTCGCAGAAGCTGCTGGCGGCGGGCAATAGTGGTCCGGAGGGACACGCCTATTCGCGCCCGCCGGAAGTCGAAGGCGAGGCGACCAATCGTGCCATCATGATCGCCGACATGGCCGGCGTGCCGCTCTATGTCGTGCATGTCTCCTGCGAGCAGGCCCACGAGGCCATCCGCCGGGCGCGCCAGAAAGGCATGCGGGTATTCGGCGAGCCGCTGGTCCAGCACCTGACGCTGGACGAGAGCGAATATTTCAACAAGGACTGGGACCATGCGGCGCGGCGCGTTATGAGCCCGCCCTTCCGCAACAAATGGCATCAGGATTCGCTGTGGGCCGGCCTGCAGGCTGGGTCACTGCAAGTGGTGGCGACCGACCATTGTGCCTTCACCACCAAGCAGAAGCGCAACGGCGTCGGCGACTTCACCAAGATCCCGAATGGCACGGGCGGGCTCGAGGATCGTTTGCCGGTGCTGTGGACGACCGGCGTCAACACCGGCCGGCTGACGATGAACGAGTTCGTCGCGGTGACCTCGACCAACATCGCCAAGATCCTCAACATGTACCCGAAGAAGGGCGCCATCGTCGAAGGCGCGGACGCCGACATCCTTGTCTGGGACCCGAAGCGCAAGAAGAAAATCACGGCCAAGAAGCAGCAGTCGGTCATCGACTACAACGTCTTCGAAGGTTTCGAGGTGACCGGCCTGCCACGCTACGTCTTCTCGCGCGGCGAACTGTCGATCGAGGAAAACGAGGTTAAGGCAAAGCCCGGCCATGGCGAGTTCGTCGCTCGCGAGCCGAACGCGGCGGTCAACCGGGCACTGTCGACCTGGAAGGAAATTTCCGCGCCGCGCAAGGTGGAGCGTACAGGCATCCCGGCGACGGGCGTTTGAGCTTGGCGAGCCACGGAGCGATCATCTCAATGGCCGCGGTGATCCTTGCCGCCGGGCCGGCGGCGGACGTCCTTGCCGGCTCCTTTGGCAATGAGGTCGGTTGCGCTGGTGTACGGCTCGGTTATCAGGACCGCGACGATTATGTCGTGCTGACCGCCGAGGGCGTCGAAACCTATGGCAGCGGCTGCGAGTTCGCACAGCCATTGACGACGACGCCTGGCACCCAGTTGTTGAGCTCCACCTGTTTCGCCGAGGGCGAGGAGGGGACGACCACAGATGTCGTCAAGGTCATCAACAAAGGAGGGGACGGTTTCTTCGTGACCATTCCCGGCCTTGAGGAGATAGGGCCGCTGAAATCATGTTCGTGACGGTGCCGATGACGGCCGCCGCCTCGACCCAGTCCTCAGGCGACCAACCCGTCCAGTTCCGGCAGCAGGACGACGCTTTCCTGTTCGTTGGGATCGGTGCGGGCAATAACCGCCGAGGCGGGGCTGTCGCTCAGATTGGCCGGCAGATGCGGCACACCGGGGGGAATATAGAAAAGATCGCCGGCCTTGACCACGATATGCTGTTCGAGCCGGTCGCCATACCAGGTATGGACTTCGCCGGAGAGCACATAGATCGCGGTTTCATGGTTTTCGTGCATATGTGCCTTGGCGCGGGCGCCCGGAGGCATGGTCAGCAGATGCATGCAGATACCGGAGGAGCCGACTGTTTCGGCGGCGATACCGGCGAAATAGCTCAGGCCCTGCTTGCCTTCATAAGAGCTTTCAGGGCGGATAAGATGGCACGTCGGTTTGGGCGACATCGGGGCAACTCCGGGCGTCTATCTGATGGGACAAGGGCACGTAGAACTGGGGCGCGTAGAACTGGCGCGAGTAGGACTGGGCGAGTGGAAAGCAACATCGGGGTAAAATCAATCGGATTCCGGCCGGTGGCGCAGTGGCCGGAAGCGACAGGCTACGGCCGATGACGGGAGCATCGCCAGCCGTTGTTTCGGCAAGCAAGCTTGGCCTGACCTTCCAGACCAATGACGGTCCGGTGCAGGCGCTGTCGAATGTCGACCTGACCATCGGCAAGGGCGAATTCGTGTCCTTCATCGGGCCCTCCGGCTGCGGCAAGACGACCTTGCTGCGCGTCATCGCCGATCTGGAGAAGCCGACATCGGGAGCCATTTCCGTCAACGGCATGACGCCCGAGCAGGCGCGCCAGCGCCGCGCCTATGGCTATGTCTTCCAGGCGGCCGCACTTTATCCGTGGCGCACGATCGAGCGCAATGTGGCGCTGCCGCTGGAGATCATGGGCCTGTCCAGGGCGGAGCAGGCGGCGCGCATCAAGCGAACCCTCGACCTCGTCAACCTCAGCGGCTTCGAGAAGAAATACCCCTGGCAGCTTTCGGGCGGCATGCAGCAGCGCGCCTCGATCGCACGGGCGCTCGCCTTCGATGCCGACCTTTTGTTGATGGACGAACCGTTCGGCGCGCTGGACGAGATCGTGCGCGACCACCTCAACGAACAACTGCTGGAGCTTTGGGAGCGGACCAACAAGACCATCTGCTTCGTCACCCATTCGATCCCCGAGGCGGTCTATCTGTCGACGCGCATCATCGTCATGTCGCCGCGCCCGGGGCGTGTCAGCGATGTCATAGAATCGACGCTGCCGAAGAAGCGGCCGCTCGATATCCGCGAGACGCCGGAGTTCCTGGCCATCGCGGCACGGGTGCGCGACGGGCTGAGGGCAGGGCACAGCTATGATGATTGAGCGGGATGAGGGTCCTCCTCTCCCCGACGGGGAGAGGGTGGCCGGAGCGAAGCGGAGGTCGGGTGAGGGGGCGGCGCCGACAGATCCAACTAAAAGAAATGTTGGGGCAACCGCTCGTGCCCGAAAGCTCCGGTTTGACGAGACCGAGGCTGAGTACCGGCTTTGGGGGGAACTGAGAGGACGTCATCTCAACGGCTACAAATTTGTGAGGCAGGTGCCGCTTGGCCTTTTCATCGCGGACTTCGTTTGTCGCGAGAAGGGTCTGATTGTTGAAGTCGACGGCAGTCAGCATGCGGATTCTCCAACCGATACGGCGAGAACTGCTTGGCTGAATGGCTATGGCTATTCCGTTCTTCGGTTCTGGAACCATGAAGTTCTGGCCGAACGTCGAGCGGTCCTTGATACGATATTGGCTTGCCTCGACGGAAAGATTTCTACCCCCTCACCCGGCCTCCGCTTCGCTCCGGCCACCCTCTCCCCGTTGGGGAGAGGAGGGCGCCAAGCGCCCGAGGATCGCTAGATGGACTCGTTTCGCGACAAGATCGTTCCCGTGACCTCGATCCTCCTGGGCGTGGTCGTCGTCTGGTACGTCATGGCCGTTGTCCTCAACGCGCCGTTCCAGCGCGATCTCGACCGCCGCGCCAATTTGACACCGGGCATTGTGGAATTCATCGGCAAGACGCTGGCACAACCGAAGCCGACGCTACCGGCGCCACACCAGGTGGCGGTGAATTTTTTCGAAAACACCTTTTTGCGCAGCATCACCTCGAACCGCAGCCTTGTCTACAATGCCTGGGTGACGCTGTCGTCGACGCTGCTCGGCTTTGCCTTCGGCACGGCGCTCGGCATCGTCATCGCCGTCGGCATCGTGCATGTGGCGACGCTCGACCGCAGCATGATGCCGTGGATCATCGCCTCGCAGACCATTCCGATCCTGGCGGTGGCGCCGATGATTATTGTCGTGCTGGCGGCGGTCGGCATCACCGGGCTGATCCCGAAAGCGCTGATCTCGACCTATCTGTCGTTCTTCCCGGTGGCGGTTGGCATGGTGAAGGGGCTTCGCTCGCCCGAGCTCACCCATCTCGACCTGATGCATACCTATAATGCCAGTCCCTCGCAGACCTTCTGGAAATTGCGGGTGCCGGCCTCGGTGCCGTTCCTGTTCACCTCGATGAAGGTGGCTGTCGCCGCCAGCCTGGTCGGCGCCATTGTCGGCGAGCTGCCGACCGGCGCCGTCGCCGGCATCGGCGCCAAATTGCTCGCCGGCGCCTACTACAGCCAGACGATCGACATCTGGTCGGCGCTGGTCGCCGGCTCGGTGGTGGCGGCCTTGCTGGTTATGCTGGTCGGCATTGCTGGGCGCCTTGTCGACCGCGCCATGGGCGGGAGGCCGGCATGAGCTCGCTCCTGAGCCTTTCCTCAATCACCCCCCGATCCTGGCAAGGATATGCCGCGCTTATCCTTCTTGTCGGCGCGCTGCTTCTTTGGCCGCTCGTCAGTGCTACGCCCGGTTACGGCATGGCGACTACGGTTTTGATTTTCATTTTGCTGCTCATGGCAATCGAGGCCGACAACTTTCCACCGATGATCGGGGTGGTGTTGCTGTTCCTTGGCGCGCACGGCGCGGCGTGGATGTTGCTCGCCGGCATAACCGGCAATGAGGGCAGCGCTCGTGGCTCCTTCTATCTGCTGCTCGTCGCGGCGTGGTTTTTGGCCTGGCGCTGCGTAACGGTCTTGTCGTCGGTTCGCCCGACGTCGCGCTGGACGTCAACCGCCTTGCGCCTGATCATTCCAGCCATCTTCGGCGCTTGGATCCTGATCATCTGGGAGGCGGTGACGCGTGGCGCCGGCATTCCCTTCATCCTGTTGCCGCCGCCAAGCGCCATCGGTGCACGCATCGTCGGCTCGCTGCCGGTGCTGGGGGCCGATGTCAGGCAGACCATCTTCAAGGCGGTGATCTTCGGCTATGTCGTGGGCAGCAGCGCCGGCTTCCTCGTTGCCATCGCCGCCGACCGTGTGCCGTTCCTGCGGCGCGGGCTTTTGCCGATCGGCAATATGGTGTCGGCGCTGCCGATCATCGGCGTCGCGCCGATCATGGTCATGTGGTTCGGCTTCGACTGGCAATCCAAGGCAGCCGTGGTCATAATCATGACCTTCTTCCCGATGCTGGTGAACACCGTCGCCGGGCTTACCGCCTCCGGCCATATGGAGCGCGACCTGATGCGCACCTATGCCTCGAGCTACTGGCAGACGCTGTTCAAGCTGCGGCTGCCGGCGGCGGCACCGTTCATCTTCAATGCGTTGAAGATCAATTCGACGCTGGCGCTGATCGGCGCCATCGTCGCCGAGTTCTTCGGCACGCCGGTGGTCGGCATGGGATTCCGCATTTCGACGGAAGTCGGCCGGATGAACATCGACATGGTGTGGGCCGAAATCGCAGTTGCAGCACTTGCGGGTTCGGTCTTTTATGGCGTGGTCGCTCTTTTCGAGAGAGCAATCACGTTTTGGCATCCCTCTGTCCGTGGTGGATAGGGGCGGTGGGTTTAGGGCGCTAACTTCAGAGGGTAAAAACATGAAAAGACTTGTTGTTTCGATGCTGGCCGGCGCGATGTCGCTTGCCGCCTTCCAGGCGATGGCCGCAGACAAGGTGACGCTGCAGCTGAAATGGGTCACCCAGGCACAGTTCGCCGGCTATTATGTCGCCAAGGCCAAGGGCTTCTATGACGCCGAGGGCCTAGACGTCGACATCAAGCCCGGCGGCCCGGACATCGCACCCGAGCAGGTCATTGCCGGCGGCGGCGCCGACGTCATCGTCGACTGGATGGGCGGCGCGCTGGCTGCACGCGAAAAGGGCGTGCCGCTGGTCAACATCGCCCAGCCGTTCAAGAAGGCCGGCATGGAGCTGGTCTGCCCGAAGGACGGCCCGATCAAGACCGAAGCCGATTTCAAGGGCCACACGCTCGGCGTCTGGTTCTTCGGCAACGAGTATCCGTTCTATGCCTGGATGAACAAGCTTGGCCTCAAGACCGACGGCGGGCCGGACGGCGTCACCGTGCTCAAGCAGAGCTTTGACGTGCAGCCGCTGATCCAGAAGCAGGCGGATTGCATTTCGGTCATGACCTACAACGAATACTGGCAGCTCATCGACGCCGGCTACAAGCCGGAAGAGCTGACCGTCTTCAACTATTCCGCCATGGGCAACGATCTGCTCGAAGACGGGCTCTATGCGTTGGAGGACAAGCTCAAGGATCCGGCCTTCGAGGACAAGATGGTGCGTTTCGTGCGCGCTTCGATGAAGGGTTGGAAATACGCCGTCGACAATTCCGACGAGGCGGCCGGCATCGTCATGGACAATGGCGGCCAGGACGAGAACCACCAGAAGCGGATGATGGGCGAAGTCGCCAAGCTGATCGACAATGCCGACGGCAAGCTCGATCCGGCGACCTACGAGCGCACCGCCAAGGCGCTGCTCGACCAGAAGATCATCACCAAGGAGCCGACCGGCGCCTACACGACCGCGATCACCGACAAGGCGATCAAATAGAGCTATCAAGCAGGCTCTGTTGGAAGACAAAAAGGGGCGGGCGACCGCCCCTTTTTAGTGGGATGTAAAATGAACGTTACCCGCGGAAACATCCGTTCGCAAAATCGTTGTGCCGATGCATCCAACTCAAGGGTGCCACAACGGAGGTTTCCATGCGCATCCAGTCCTTCACGCCGATGCTTTCGGCGCTGGCCATTTCTGCCGCCATCTTCTCGGTGTCACCGGCTCTGGCCGAAACCGTAAAGATGACCGCGACGCTCGATGGTGCTCAGCAGAGCCCGCCCGTCACCACGAAGGGCAAGGGTACCGCCACGCTCAGATTCAACACCGCCACCAAGAAACTCAGCTGGACGGTGAGATATTCCGGCCTCAGCGGGCCGGCGAAGGCCGGGCACATTCACGGCCCGGCGGCAGAGGGTCAAAACGCCGATCCAGTGGTGCCGTTCGAAGGCAAGCTGAAGAGCCCGATCAAGGGTTCGGCGACATTGACCGATGCCCAGGCGACCGATCTTGAGGCGGGCAAATATTACGTCAACATCCACACCGCGGCCCACGCCGACGGCGAGATCCGCGGCCAGATCGAAAAGGTCAAATAGGCAGATCAAGACGACAAAACAGGGCAACCACCCTGTTTGTCAGGCCTTGTCGCGAATCTGGGTCATCGTGCGGGTCGGCGTGATGGCTTCGGGGTCGAGCCTGATCTCGACGATCGACGGCTTGCCGCTAGCACGCGCGCGCTCGAAGGCCGCCGCGAAGTCGGCGGTCTTTTCCACCGTCTCGCCATGGCCGCCATAGGCACGGGCCAAAGCAGCAAAGTCGGGGTTTTTCAGATCGGTGGCGACGACACGGCCGGGATATTCGCGCTCCTGATGCATGCGGATGGTGCCATAAATGCCGTTGTTGACTACGATGACGATGATCGGCAATCCGTATTGTACGGCGGTGGCGAATTCCTGCCCGTTCATCAGGAAACAGCCGTCGCCGGCGAAGGCGATCACGTCGCGGTCGGGGAAAAGCTGTTTGGCGGCGACCGCCGCCGGCGTGCCGTAGCCCATCGAGCCGGAGGTGGGTGCTGCCTGCGTGCCGAAACGCCGGAAGCGATGGTAGCGATGCACCCAGGTGGCGTAGTTGCCGGCGCCATTGGTGAGGATGGCGTCGTCCGGCAGCATCGTTTCGAGATAATTCATGATCGGCCCCATCTGCACGGCGCCGGGGCCGCTCTCCGGAGGCGTCGACCAGTCGAGATAGGCGGTGTGCAGCTTCGCTGCCTCCGCCGCCCACACCGGCGTTGCGGCCGGCTTGCGTTTGGCAAAGGCTTCGACGAAAGCGGCAGGCGAGGTATTGATCGCCAGCGCCGGCCGGTAGACGCGGCCGAGCTCGCCGGCGTCGGCATGGATATGGACCAGCGTCTGGTCGGGGTAGGGGCTCTTCAGCAGCGTGTAGTCGGATGACGGCATCTCGCCCATGCGGCCGCCGATCAGCAGCACAAGGTCGGCCTGCTTGATGGCGGTTGCCACTTTGGGATTGATGCCGATGCCGACATCGCCGGCATAGTTCGCGTGGAGATGGTCGAACAGCATCTGGCGGCGGAAGGAGCAGCCGACCGGCAGCGACCAGGCTTCGGCTATCGTCCGCATCCGTGCAACGGCCTGCGCATCCCAGCGCGTACCGCCAAGGATGACGAACGGCCGCTTTGCCTTGTTGAGCAGCTCGTCCAGCGCGTCGAGCTCGGCTTCGCCAGGCCGCGTCTCGACAGGGGTGTAATGCCGGGCTTCCGGTGCCTCGGCAAGGCTGGTCAGCATGTCCTCGGGCAGCGAGATGACGACCGGGCCCGGGCGGCCGGACGTCGCCACTGCAAATGCCCGTGTGACGAATTCGGGGATGCGCGCGGCGTCGTCGATCTCGACCACCCATTTGGCGATATCGCCGAAGAACCTGACATAGTCGACCTCCTGGAAGGCCTCGCGCCCCTTGGCGTGGCTGGCGACCTGGCCGATGAACAGGATGAGGGGGACCGAATCCTGCATGGCGATGTGGATGCCGGCCGAGGCATTGGTGGCGCCTGGGCCGCGGGTGACGAAGCAGATGCCGGGCCTGCCGGTCAGGCGGCCATGGCAGTCGGCCATCATTGCGGCACCGCCCTCCTGGCGGCAGACGATGGTGCGGATTGGCGAATCATGCAGCGCGTCGAGCACCGCCAGATAGGATTCGCCGGGCACGCAATAGATACGGTCCGTTCCGTTGGCTTCGAGCGCATCGACGATGAGTTGTCCGCCGGTCTTCATTTTCCTGACCTCTCCAGTTCGGCAAGGATTTCTTCGGTGTGTTCGCCGAGACGCGGCGACGGCCGTTCATAGACCAGCGGCGTGCCGGACATGACCATCGGCGCGCGCACCGAGGGCAAGAGATTGCCATGGCCGTCATCGAGGTCGAGCCGCATGCCGCGCGCGATGGTCTGCGGGTCGGCAAACATCTGGCCGATATTGTTGATCGGGCTGGCCGGCACGCCGGCTGTCTCCAGCCTGGCCAGCAGCGGGTCGCGATCGAAGACCTTCAGCGCCTCGACCATGTGCTCGCGCAGCTTTGCCCGGTTGGCGACGCGGGCGGGATTGGTGGCGAAGTCAGGGTTCGAAGCCAGCTCATCGAGGCCGACGGCAGCGCAAAACTTTGCGAATTGGCCGTCATTGCCGACCGCCAGGATGATGTGGCCATCTTTCACCGGCACCACCTCGTAGGGCGCGATGTTCATATGCGCATTGCCCATCTGCACCGGCGATTGTCCGGAGACGAGATAGTTGAGGTTCTGGTTGCCGAGCGTTGAGATCTGGGTGTCGTAGAGCGCCATGTCGATATGCTGGCCTTCGCCGGTCTTCTCGGCGTGGCGAAGTGCCGCCTGGATGGCAACGACCGAATAAAGCCCGGTGAAGACATCTGAAATAGCCACGCCCGCCTTCTGCGGTTCGCGGCCGGCTTCGCCGGTGATCGACATCATGCCGGCCATGCCCTGGATGATGAAATCATAACCGGCGCGCGGCGCATACGGTCCCGACTGGCCAAAACCGGTGATCGAGCAATAGATCAGCCGTGGGTTGATTTTCCTCAGGCTGTCATAGTCGAGGCCGTATTTCTTAAGTCCGCCGACCTTGAAGTTTTCGATCAGCACTTCCGAGGTCGCGACCAGCCGGCGCACCGTCTCGGCGCCCTCGGGCGTCGAGAAGTCGATGGCGATGGAGCGCTTGCCGCGGTTGCAGGAATGGTAATAAGCGGCCGAAAGGTTCTCGCCATCATGGCCGATGACGAAGGGCGGTCCCCATTTGCGGGTGTCGTCGCCGCTGTCCGGGCTCTCGACCTTGATCACGTCGGCGCCGAGGTCAGCAAGCAGCTGCCCGGCCCATGGCCCGGCGAGGATGCGTGCGAGTTCGATGACGCGGATGCCTTTGAGCGGAGGCTCAGTCATGGATCACCGTGGTTGGCCGAAAGCGCAGGCTTAGATGTTTTTTGTGCATGTCGTTATCCCAAAACCGCTGCGCACCCTCGGGTCGAGCCCAAGGGCATGCTTTGGGCGACATCCCACTATCAATCCCGGGTGCCGCTGTCACGGCCCTTGCAATGGGCCAAGTATCAAGGCGCCCTCAGCACGCGATCGGCCCAAGCGGCAAAATCCTCCATGATGATGTCTCGATTGACCTCGTTCAGGCTCTCGTGGCGGGTTTCGGCGTAAACCTTTGAAACGAGATTCGAAAAGCCCAGCATGTGCATCCGGCCGGCGAGATGGCTGACCGCCTTGCCGCCGTCCGAGGCCGGATCCTGCCCGCCTCCGACCAGATTGACGAACAGGTCGCGCCGCACGCCGGAAAAATTGCGGTCGCGGCCGCAATGCAGCGTCATCTTGACGATGTCCTGCCACATCGACACCGATGCGTCCCAGCCGCAGAGCGGGTCGGCGATGTATTTCTCGACTTCGGCGGCATCGCGCGACAGCCAGTCGAAGGGCGTCCGGCGATCGGGCACTGCCTTGCCCCAAGCCCGGAACGTCAGCCGGGGCAGCATGCGCGACGGCACGTCTGAGCCAAGCCGGAACTTTTCCCAGGCAAGCATGCCCAGCGCGATTTGGCCGAGCAGTCCGGCAGAGAAATTGCCGTTCCAGATCGCGGCGGCATGGATGCGCGCCGAGTTGCGGAGGACAAAGTTCAGAGCGACCGACGCGCCCAAGGAGTGACCGAAGGCGATGACCGGCAGGCCGGGCTGTTCCCTGGCGATCAGATCATGGACGGCAGCGACATCGGCGATGACCTTGGCACCTCCATCCGCATCGGCGAACCTGCCAGGTGGCGCGTCGGGCGCCTTGGTGACGCCGTGGCCACGGTGGTCGTGCGCGTAGACCTGGTAGCCGCGCGCGCCGAGGAAATCGGCGAAGCGGGCATAGCGCGCCGCGTGCTCGGCCAACCCGTGATTGATCTGGACAATGGCGCGCGGCTGGCCTGTGGCGTGTTTCACATAAAGGTTGAGCTCGGCGCCGGTCGGCGATGCCAGCATCCTCTGCTTGTCAAATGGCATGTCTCGCTCCCGTCGGCGACTGTTGGGTGACGCAGCGATCGACGTCAAGAGACGTAGGGTACCCATTCGACGCTAGTTGACAGTATGCTGTCAATATGATTACATGACAGCATACTGTCAATTGGCCAGCAGATTGGGGGTATGACTATGAAAACCACCGGGGCCATTTCGCGGCGTGCAATCTTGCTGGCGGGCTTCGCCTTCACGACGGCCACCCTGTTGCCAGGGATTGCTGCGTTCAGTCAGGAAACCAGGGAGATGACCCATGATGACGTCCACCGTTCCAGGCCCGCAAGGCCAGCTTGCCACTTATAGGATCAACGCCGGCAATGGCCTGCCGATCCTGTTCCTGCATGGAGATTGCAGCCGCGCTTCCCACTGGGACCGGGTGATGCAGCTCTCCGTCGAAGGCCGCGAGGCGGTAGCCTTCGATTTTCGCGGCCATGGCGCCTCCGCGCCGGCGCAGGACGGTGACTATGGCTATGACGGCCGTGCAATGGATGTCGGTGCCGTGGCCGACGCGTTTGGCCTGAAGCGGTTTCTCATTGTCGCGCACAGCGGCGGCGGTGGTGTGGCGCTCGCTTATGCCGCCAGCCATGCCGACCGGGTCGCAGGTGTCTTGCTCGTCGACCCGGCGACCAATCCTCGTGCGCTGCCGCAGGCGATTCGCGACGGCTTTGTCCGCGATCTGGCCGGTCCGCAAGGCCGCGATGTCCTGAACGCCTATTACACGTCGATTGCCGGCCCTAACGCGGCTGTTCGCCAGCGTGTTCTGGCCGATGTGGCAGTGGTCGATCCGGCGGCGAGGGCAGGTGTCGGCAAGGCACTGGCCGAATGGAACCCGGAGCCGGCACTCAATGCGTATCGCGGGCCTATGTTCGTATTGGCTACCGAGGCCAGTGACACTCCAGCCGCGCTCTACCGGCTGCGCACGGACATTCCGCGCCAGATCGTGGCGGGCAGCGGCCATTGGGTGATGCTTGACAAGCCCGAGGTCGTAGCCGAAGCCGTTAATAATTTCGTCGCGACCATCGAGGCCGGCCAGAAATGACGACCAGGACCGAAGCGGCAAATGTGTTCACGGAACTCGTGCTTGCCGTGTTCAGGATGAACGGCAGTTTTCTGGATGCGGCCGACCGGCTGGCCGCTCCAACCGGGCTGACGGCAGCGCGCTGGCAGGTTTTGGGTGCGGTTTTGAAGGAGCCGAAATCCGTGGCCGACGTCGCCCGCGACATGGGTCTCGCCCGTCAGAGCGTACAGCGGCTGGCCGACATACTGGCTGCGGAGGGGCTTGCCGCCTATGCCGACAACCCAGCGCATCGCCGCGCCAAGCTGTTGTCGATAACCGATGCCGGCCGGGCAGCGGTCAAGAATATCGGCACACGCCAGCATGTTTGGGCGAACCGCGTTTCGGAGGGTATGGACGCCGACGCGCTAAAAGCCTCGCTTGATCTGCTGCGCACCTTGACAGAACGCGTGGAGGCGGGCGGATCCTGATCGACCACACGGGAACCGTCTCAATGCGCTGGCGATTGTTTTTACGGCCGACGAAAGAAATCGTAATTCTGACATGTCGCAAGTTCTAGCTTGCGGCGTGAATACGAGGAGTGCCGGAATGCGGATTTGGGCGATATGGGGGGCGGTGTTTCTTGCGTTTGCTGGCGCAAGCGCGGCGCGGGCCGATGTGAAGATGACCGGCTCTTTCGTCGCCGATGCCGCCTGTCCGGCAACGCAGGCGATCAAGAGCGGCAAGAATCCCCGCAACGTCTCGACCGCGGCTGGCCAGAGTTACGATCTGCTGGCCGGCAACAAGGACGCGCCCACGCACTATCTCATCCGCGTTCCGGGCGCCGATCCGGAGCGCCGCTGGGTTAAGATCAGCTGCGGTCACGTTTCGGGCGGCAGCGCGTCGACGATACCGGCTGCACCGGCGCCTGCCGAGCCGAACAAGCCATCGGCGTCCGGAAAGCCGGAATATGTCTTCGCGCTGAGCTGGCAGCCGGCTTTCTGTGAGACCAAATCCAGCAAGACCGAATGCCGGGCGCAGACCGCCGCCGGTTTCGATGCGACCCACTTCACCTTGCATGGGTTGTGGCCGCAACCGAATGGAAATTTCTATTGCCAGGTCGCGGCAAGCGACAAGGCGAACGACGATCCGGCACATTGGCGGGATTTGCCGCCGGTCACGCTGGACCCGAATACGCGATCGGAACTCGACCAGGTGATGCCGGGCACCGCATCCGCCCTCGAAAGGCATGAATGGATCAAGCACGGCACCTGCTACGGCAAGAGCCAGCAGGAGTATTTCTCCGACGCTTTGAACCTGATGCAAGCGGTGAACGCGTCGCCGGTGCGCGATCTCTTCACCAGGAACGTCGGCAAGCAGCTGACATCCGATCAGATCCGCAGCACCTTCGACAGCGCCTTCGGCAAAGGCGCGGGCGACCGGGTCCGCGTATCCTGCGTGGTCGATCCCTCGAGCGGCAGGCGGCTGATCGACGAGCTGACGCTCGGCCTGGCCGGCCCGATCGCTTCGAACTCTTCGCTCGGTGCGCTGCTGCTTGCCTCGGCACCGACAGCCAAGGTGGGTTGTCCGAAGGGTACCGTCGACGCCGTCGGGTTCCAGTAGACAGGCCGAACGCGACTGTCGCCTTGCGCCGGGGGTGGTATGGTCTTGAAGGCACACATTCGTAGGGGGTGGCGATGAGTGGCATGACGAACGGGGCGCTGGCGCGGCTGGCGTTCTGGGCCAGGGGCATGACGGCGATCCGAGACGGCCATATGGAATGGCCGGGCTTTTCCTACACCGAAGTGGAGTGGGCGCGCATGACCACGCTGGCCAAACCCATCGGCGGCGGCACCTACCAATTGTTCACGCTGGTCAACGCGGCGATCTTCATCGCCATCGCCGCGCTCGGGATCTTCTGTGTCTTCCTGCCGCTGGCGACGCTGCTGTTCCCGGTATCGGCCGAAACCAGTGCGCTCAAGTTTTCGCTGCTCCTGGCGGCATGCGCCTTGCTGATCATCGGCATCGGCTTGCCGATTTCGCTGCGTCTCTCGACCGCGCTGGTGGCGCCGAAGGCAATGCGGGCCGCGCTTGTCGCCGTGCCCGGCGACCAGATGCTTGCGGCAAAAGTGTCGTGGCAGATCAACCGGATCACGCTCGTGCTTTGCGGCCTGCTGGTGCCGGGCATTCTTCTGTTCATCGCCTACGACATCGATGCCGGCCCGGTCATCGCGGCAATGAAATGGCTGGCGATCGCGCTGATGGCGGTTTCGGTTGCGATCGGCGCATGGCAGCGGCGCAAACAATCCTGATTGCGCCAATCCGAGACCAGAGTGAGCGTTACGCGCCGGCGCTGCGCTCCGGCCTGGTCCATGTGTTGCGCCCGTCTGCTTCGTTGCCACCCGGTTCGCCGACAACACGATCGCGTCCGGTCGATTTGGCCTTGTAGAGACGCTGGTCGGCCAGCGCAAAGAGATCGGCAAGGCAACGGGTCGTCTCGCTGACCGTCGAGATGCCGGCGCTGACGGTGATGTCGAACCGGCTGGTGCTCGCAGACGTCTTGACCGCTTGCCTGACGGTTTCGCCCAGCAGTCTGGCGAGCGGCTGTGGACGCCAGCAGAGGATGGCGAATTCCTCACCGCCGATCCTGAACAATTGATCTTCGGTCCCGACAAGTTCGCCAAGCAAAATCGCCAGGGCTTTCAGCACCTTGTCGCCCTCGGCGTGGCCGAAGCGGTCATTGATCGATTTGAAGTGGTCGACATCGATGATCAGCAGGCTGAGCGGCTTGGCGGTCCGTAGGCTGGTTGCCACGGAGGCCTCGCCATCGCTGTCGAAGCGACCCCTGTGCAGTAGGCCGGTGAGGCCGTCGCGACCGACGTGCTCGATCAGCGCCTCATAGCGCTCGCGATAGGTCAGCGTGTCGAAAATGTCGGAAAGCCCGCGCGGCGCCGGCACCTGCCGCGCCTCGAACCATCTGATGTAGGCGACCAGCATGGTGCTGTAGACCAAGGCCGCTGCCACCTTGGCGAACCAGCCGCCGAAGAACACCGCGACCGGCGCCCCGGTGACGAAATGCAGCGCCGTGAAAAAGCCTGCCTGGTCGAAGGTGAGCACGCACGCGACGGAGACCAGGATGCGCGTGAAAAGCGCTTTGCGCAGATATTTGCCGAGCTTTTCATAGAGCAGGATGATCAGGATGGCGTCGACGAACAGCAGCGTCGTGCCCCACACCATCAGCCAGCCCATCTCGTCGATGAAGCCGATGTCCGGAAGCTTGCCGTCGGGCAGCGGTGCGATGTCGTGCAGGCGCAGGATCAGCACGAGCCCGATCATCAGGGCATTGCCGAGCAGCAGGCCGTAGATGGGCTGGCGGGCGGTTGCCGCGTCCTCCTTGATGTAGAGCAGGAGCAGCATGACCAGCTTGCCGGAAAACAGCACAGCCGAACCCGGCGACACCATGCCGAACGGCAGCGCGACGTAGAAGACGCTGGCGAGGTAGGTTTCCAGGAAATGCATAACGCCAAGGGCGCAGACAAAGACGCCGAGGCCGATGCGGCCTCTGAACCGGAAAAGCGTGACCATGATGCCGAAATAGAGAACCGCTTCGGCAAAAAGCAGGAAACTGTTCAGCACGGCCCGATCTCTCTCCCCGAAATCGCGGCTGCCAGCGATTTCCCATCCAAACACTGTTTTGACGCGGAATGGTTAACCGGAGCTTTCGCCCGGGCGCCGGCACGAAATGAAGCGGCTAAGCGTTCGCGGTGCGACCAATTCCGCCTGGGACCAAAACTGTTTGCCGTTCGGGGCCGCATCGCTTACATAGCCCCCAACTTCCATTCAATCCGACATCAGTCGACTTTTCAGGGAAAGCGCGCGTGGCACGCCAGTTCATCTATCACATGGCCGGCCTCAACAAGGCCTACGGCACCAAGAAGGTGCTCGAGAACATCCATCTGTCCTTCTACCCGGACGCCAAGATCGGCATCCTCGGCCCCAACGGCGCCGGCAAGTCGACGATTCTCAAGATCATGGCCGGCATCGACAAGGAGTGGAGCGGCGAGGCCTGGCTGGCCGAAGGCGCGACCGTCGGTTACCTGGCGCAGGAGCCGGCGCTCGATCCGAACAAGAATGTGTTCGAAAACGTCATGGAAGGCGTTGCCGCCAAGACCGCGATCATCGAGCGCTACAACGAATTGATGATGAACTATTCCGACGAGACGGCGGACGAGTCGGCCAAGCTGCAAGACGAGATGGACCGGCTCAATCTGTGGGATCTCGAGCAGCAGGTCGAGATGGCGATGGAGGCACTCGGCTGCCCGCCCAAGGAGGCCGATGTCACCAAGCTGTCGGGCGGCGAACGCCGTCGCGTCGCGCTCTGCCAGCTCTTGCTGCGCCAGCCCGACCTTCTGCTGCTCGACGAGCCGACCAACCATCTCGACGCCGAGACGACGGCGTGGCTGGAAAAGCATCTGCGCGCCTATCCGGGCGCGGTGATGATCATCACCCACGACCGCTACTTCCTCGACAATGTCACCGGCTGGATCCTCGAGCTCGATCGCGGCCGCGGTATCCCGTACGAAGGCAACTACACCAAATATCTCGAAGCCAAGGCCAAGCGGCTCAAGCAGGAAGGCCGCGAGGACGATGCGCGCCAGCGGGCGATCGGCCGCGAGCGCGAGTGGATCCAGTCCAGCCCGAAAGCCCGGCAGACCAAGTCGAAGGCCCGTATCCAGGCGTTCCAGGATCTGCTGGATGCGGCCGACAAGCGGCGTCCGAGCGATACGCAGATCGTCATTCCGCATGGCGAGCGGCTCGGCAATGTGGTGATCGAGGTCGAGGACCTGTCGAAGGGCTTTGGCGACACGCTTTTGATTGACGATCTCGAATTCAAGCTGCCGCCCGGCGGCATCGTCGGCGTCATCGGCCCGAACGGCGCCGGCAAGACGACGCTTTTCCGCATGATCACCGGCCAGGAAAAGCCCGATGCCGGCACCATCCGCGTCGGCGAGACGGTCAAGCTCGGTTATGTCGACCAGAGCCGCGACGCACTCGACCCGACCAAGACGGTCTGGGAAGAGATCTCGGGTGGCGCCGAAGTGGTCAAGCTCGGCAAGTTCGAAGCCAACACCCGCGCCTATTGCGCGTCGTTCAATTTCCGCGGCGGCGATCAGCAGCAGAAGGTCGGCAACCTGTCCGGCGGCCAGCGCAACCGCGTGCATCTGGCCAAGATGCTGAAGACCGGCGGCAATGTGCTGCTGCTCGACGAACCGACCAACGATCTCGATACCGAAACACTTGCGGCACTTGAAGACGCGCTCGAGAGCTTCGCCGGCTGCGCCGTCATCATCTCGCACGATCGCATGTTCCTCGATCGCCTGGCGACGCACATCCTCGCCTTCGAAGGTGACAGCCATGTCGAATGGTTCGAAGGCAATTTCGAGGATTACGAGCAGGACAAGATCCGCCGGCTTGGGCCCGATGCGGTCAATCCGCACAGGATGACGTATAAGCGGCTGACGAGGTAGAGTCTCGATCCGTTGCGGGCGATCGTCGTTTGGCCTAAATTGATCGGATGGAGTTGCCCATGATCACGGTCAAATTACCGCAAAAAGCCGAGAAGCTGCTGGCCGATATTGCCAAGGCCAGCGGCCGTACGATCGATCAGGTCGCAGTTGAAGCGATCCTCGAAACCATTGAGGATTGGCAGGATGCCAGGATTGCGGAGGAACGCCTGAGGGATGACGACGGCGTACGCATTCCGTTGGAAGAGGTGATCCGGAAGCTTGAACTTCGCGAAGTCGAGGAGCGGCACAAGAAACCTGCCGCTGAATGAGTTGGTAGGTCGAGTTTACGCGGCGAGCCGAAAAAGACATTGAAGGGCTTTCACCGAAGGACCAGCGCCGTGTCCTAGAATTCCTGTATCAAAGAGTTTCTGCGCACCCCAATCCAAGAGCACTCGCCAAACGGCTGACTGGGACCAAGGAAGCTTGGCGGTTTCGCGTCGGCGACTACAGAATCATTGCCCAGTTTCAGGACAGCCGGCTCGTCGTGCTGATCGTGGAGATAGGCAAGCGTCGCGAGATCTATCGATGAATAACAGCATAGCGGCAAAGGCAAAACCCGACTGGTCCGCCGCACTCTACCTGAAATTCGAGGATGAGCGCACGCGGCCGGCGCGCGACCTCCTAGCGCAGGTGCCAGTGCCGGAACCGCGCCGGGTGGTGGACATTGGCTGTGGGCCGGGCAATTCGACCGAATTGCTGGTCGAGCGCTGGCCGCAGGCACAGATCAGCGGCTTCGATACCTCGCCCGACATGATCGAGAAGGCGAAGGCGCGCCTGCCCGGCGTCACCTTTGCCTTGGCGGACGCGGCGACGTGGCAGCCGGCCGAACCGGTCGACGTGATCCTCGCCAATGCAGTGTTTCAGTGGCTACCGGAGCATCCGGCTGTCTTCCAGCGGCTGATAGGATTTTTGGCGCCCGGCGGCGCGCTTGCCGTGCAGATGCCGGACAATATGGGCGAGCCTTCGCACCGGCTGATGCGGGAGACCGCGGCCGAGATGCCGTTCACTGACAAGTTCGAGCGTGCGGCCCGCGCGCCGCTGCCGCCTGTCGCGTTCTATTACGACCTTTTGTCGCCATTCTCGGATCGGCTCGATATCTGGCACACGATCTACAACCATCCGCTGGCCGATGCCGAGGCGATCGTCGAATGGGTGAAGTCGACGGGGCTGAAGCCGTTCCTCGATCCGCTCGACGAAGACGAGCGGCAGCTTTTCCTGAAGCGCTACACGGCCAGGATCGCCGAAGCCTATCCGAAAACGGCAAGCGGCAAGGTGTTGCTGCGCTTTCCCCGTGTCTTCATCGTGGCGCGGCGTTCTAATTAGAAACTCTTAGCTACACCCAAAAACAGTGCATGGCGGATGCTTGACCGGCTTTCGCCGTCATGCGCATCTCGCTGGGGCAGGGATAACGGCCCTCATGGGCCATGGGGGGTGGATGATGACATTGAAAACGCTCATTTTTGGCGGCAGCATTTGTGCGGCCGCGGTGCTCGCCTTCTCGATATCGGCGCAGGCCAAGCGAGCGCGCTGCTTCACCAGCGACGACGGCTATTTCTCCTGCAGCTATCGGGCGCTGGACGATGCCGGCAGCTTTCGCATCTCGGCGCCGGGCTATCCGACTTACGTCCTGGAGATCGACGGACCGGGTTTTGCCTACGGCTATGTCAATCTCGGCCGCCGCAACGTGCCGCTGCCCGGGCAATTCGTGCGCAGCAATGATGACGGTGCCTGCTGGAACAACCCGCAGACCAATACCAAGCTCTGCGCCTGGTAAAGACCCGTTCCAGGGACTTGATTTAAGCCGGCATAAACTGGCTAGGTGCAAAAAGAGGTTGCGCCGAGCTTTTGCGGCGTCGACATGAAGCCGCAACGCCTGCGCACGGGACGAACTGGAAATGCATCGCGTCATCATCAGCGGCATCGGCGTTGAAATCCCCGAAGCGTCGATCACCAATGAGGAGCTCGTCGCCAGCTTCAACACTTGGGTGGACATGGAGAACGTCCGGCGCGAGGTCTCGGGCGAGCCGCTGCTGCAGAAATCGGACAGTGCCTTCATCGTCCACGCCTCGGGCGTCCAGACCCGCCATGTCATCGAACGGGAAGGCATCCTCGACCCGACCCGCATGGCGCCGCGCTTCCCGGCGCGGCCCGACGATGCGCTGTCGCTGGAGGCCGAGTTCGGCATCGCCTCGGCCAGCAAGGCGCTCGATCATGCCGGGCTGAAGCCTGGGGACATCGACCTGGTGATCTGCTCGGCCTCGCACCATCAGCGGCCCTATCCGGCTATCGCCATCGAAATGCAGCAGGCGCTGGGCACGAGAGGCGCCGGCTTCGACATGGGGCTTGGCTGCTCTTCGGCGGCGGCCGCATTGCACATTGCGGTCAATCTGGTGCGGGCAGGGGCGCATAAACGCATACTGGTGACGACGCCGGAGATCATCACGGGCCACCTCAATTTTCGCGACCGGCAGACGCATTTCATCTTCGGCGACGCGTCCGTGTCGATGATCGTCGAAGGGCTCGCCCAGGGCGAGAAGCGGCCGGGGCGTTTCGAGGTGCTCGACACGCGTGCCTGGACGCAGATGTCGAACAGCATCCGCACCAATCTCGGTTATTATACCCGCGCCACCCAGGACGATCCGTACATGATCGATCTGGAAGGCAATCTGATCAAGCAGATCGGCAACAAGGTGTTCAAGGAAGTCACCGTTGCCGGCCACAAGTTCATCGTCGAATTCCTGGCCGAACACGGGCTGACGCCGCAAGCGATCCGGCGCTTCTGGCTGCATCAGGCGAATGCGCGGATGAATGCCATGATCCTGAAATTGTCGTTCGGCCATGACGTCGACCATGACCGCGCGCCGATGGTGCTGGAGCGCCTCGGTAATACTGCCGCCGCCGGTGCCATCATCGCCTTGTCGGAGAACCATGCCGATATGAAGCCCGGCGACTACGGCCTGCTCTGCGCCTTCGGCGCCGGCTACTCGATCGGCGGCGCGCTATTGCGCATGCTCTGACCATTTCGGCGCGAACGGAACCAGCATCGGAACCCGCCGGGGCGTAGTCACATCAGTCCGCTTGATCGGAGCATCAGCGCTTTCGACTGGACCCGATGGGCTACCGAGGCTAATTGCGCGTATCACGCGAGGAACGAACCCATGCCGGATCTGTTCCCAGAGGCCGAAAATCCGGTCGAGATCGTGCCGGCGCGAAAGCTCACCGCCAAGGTGGCCGCGCTTTATCTCGCGCTGTTCGATCATTTCGAGACACGAGCCATCGACACCTTGCAGCTTGGCTTCGACGGCATTGAAGGCGATTTCCACGCTGGCACGACACGGCGCTCCGGCGGACGGGAACCCTGGTATCCGCGCGGCACCGAAATGCGCAACGAACGGCAATTGTCGATCGTGGCGGCGGACGAACTGACCACCGTCGCCGAACGGATGGGCATCGCCGAGATCAAGCCGGAATGGATCGGCGCCAATCTCCTAATCGAAGGCCTGCCGCACCTCTCGATGCTGCCGTCCGGCGCGCTGCTGTTCTTCAAAGGCGGCGCGACTGTCAAGATCGACGCGCAGAACGGGCCTTGCCGCATCGCCGGGCGATCGGTCGCCGAAAGTGCCGGGATGGCCGATCACGAGGCCGGCGCGCTGCTGTTCGCGAAAGCGTCGAAGCGTTTGCGCGGCCTCGTCGCCTGGGTCGAGAAGCCCGGCACGATCACGGCCGGCGAGGAGATTTCGGTGCGCGTGCCAGAACAGTGGATTTACCGGGCCTGAAGACTAAAATCTTAGAGGATCAGGGATTGTCTGTTTGTAGTTGGCTGCTGAAACAGCTTCCAATCCATCGCCTTGTTTGGCCGTTTTCTTTGTTCGCCGCAATTTCGTCACCGCAATTCTTGCAACGATAGATGCCGGAATTCGGTGGCTTGCTGCCTGGCGACCATTCGTTGTCGTAAGCAACGCTGTCTTCTTGTGCCGCAAGCTCGGTGTTATCATAACAGTTTCAGGCGTGGCCACGTTTCATCCGCGCCTGCTTAAGGATGGCGCGCCAGCGGATCATGGCGAAGGGAATAGGCTCGTTGTTGTTGGCAATGTGGAAGATCTCGTTGTTGAGGTTCTTCAGCGAGCGCCAGAAATCATAGTCGGTGATGCGTGGGTCAGCCGCCAGCCTGTCCGCCTCGACCTTGATGTCGGTTTTCATGCACGTTCCCCGAACCGCTGCTGCTCCGCCGCCCGTATCGCAATTCGATGCGGATGGTTTTCCAACGCCGCGCTGAGTCGTTCAACGTCTCAATTCGGCTTGTTCACGTTAAAACCTCGGTAAGGTTAACGGCGGTTGGGTTGCGGTTCAAGCCGGCTTACGACGAATACCGATCGAGCGGCCGGCGCGCTCCGGCATCGGCAGGGCGGCATGGGCGGCGCGCATCGCTTCGACATTGGCAAGGACGTCGGCGGGGAAGGGCGCCACCTTCGGGCCAGCCATGTCGACATGCAGCGACAGCGTTTCAGACGTGGCGGCAAGCCAGCCGTCGACATGGCGGATTTCCTGATAGGCCCTCAGCCGCTTGTCGTCATGGTCGAGGAGTTGGAACGAGACCGTGACCTTGTGGTCGAGATGCAGCTCCTGGACGTAGCAGACATGGACTTCCGCGGTGTAGATGGTCAGCCGCCGTTCCCTTACATAGTCCATCCCCATTCCCATCATCTCGAAGGCTTCGTCGGAGCAACGGTCGAACAGCACGTTGTAATAGGCCATGTTGAGATGGCCGTTGTAGTCGATCCAGGCCTTCTCGATATCCATGGCGCGAGAGACGAAAGGGGCGGGGATGGGCATCGGAAACTTCCTTCTCGTCATGCCGGGATGAGCGTGGACTGGACAGAGCGTGGTCGGTGAGACTACGCATCCCTAGATGCAGAACAAGGGTGGACGCTGGTCCATTCGCGGAGGAATCGATGGCTCTAAGCGACCTCAACCCGGTCGAACGCAACGAGGAAGGCATTGCCGCCGTGCTCGGCATCCTCAAGCAGCGGCTCGGCGAGCGATTCCAGACCGGCCAGGCGATCCGCGCCCAGCACGCGCACACCACGACCTATATCCCGACGCAAGCGCCGGATGGTGTCGCCTTTGCCGAGACGACGGAGGAGGTCCAGGAGATCGTGCGTGCGTGCGCGGCACATCGCGTGCCGGTGATCGCCTTTGGCGTCGGCTCTTCGCTCGAAGGTCACACCAATGCGCCGGGCGGCGGCATCTCGCTCGATACGTCACGCATGAACCGCATCATCGCGGTCAATCCGCAGGACCTCGATTGCATCGTCGAGCCCGGCGTGACGCGCGAGGACCTCAACCGGCATCTGCGCGACACCGGCCTGTTCTTTCCGATCGACCCGGGCGCCAACGCTTCGCTCGGCGGCATGGCGGCGACACGGGCGTCGGGCACCAACGCCGTGCGCTACGGCACGATGCGCGACAACGTCCTGTCACTGACGGCGGTGATGGCCGACGGCGAAGCGGTTACGACCGGAAAGCGCGCCAAGAAAAGCTCGGCCGGCTATGATCTGACGCGGCTGCTGATCGGCTCGGAAGGTACGCTTGGCATCATCACCCAGCTGACCTTGAAGCTGCAGGGCATTCCGCAGGCGATTTCGGGCGGCGTCTGCCCGTTTCCCAGCGTCGAGGCGGCCTGCAACGCGGTGATCGCGACCATCCAGATGGGCATTCCGGTGGCGCGCATCGAATTGGTCAATGCGCTGCAGATGCGAGCGATGAAGACCTATTCGAAGCTCGACTATCCGGAGAGCCCCTGCCTGTTCGTCGAGTTCCACGGCAGCGATGCCAGCGTCGCCGAACAGGCCGAGACTTTCGGCATGATCGCCGAGGAAAATGGCGGCGGCCCGTTCCTGTGGACCAGCATCGCCGAAGAGCGGACAAAATTGTGGAAAGCCAGGCACGATGCCTACTGGTCATCGCTGACGCTGCGGCCGGGCGCCAAGGGCCTGTCGACCGATGTCTGCGTGCCGATCTCGCGCTTTGCCGAATGTGTCACCGAGACCGAGGCGGATATCGCCGAGATGGGCCTGATCGCACCGATCGTCGGCCATGCCGGCGACGGCAATTTCCATGTATTGGTGCTGATGGACGTGGACGACCCGAAGGAGATCGCATTGGCGGAAAAATTCGTGGCGCGGCTCAATATGCGCGCCATCGCCATGGACGGCACCTGCACTGGTGAGCATGGCATAGGGCAGGGCAAGATCGGCTTCCTGCGGCATGAGCTCGGTCATGGCGTCGACATCATGCGCACGATCAAGCAGGCGCTCGACCCGCTGAATATCATGAACCCGGGCAAGATATTGCCGGCCGAATAGTGGAAGAAGATCCAGATGGTCCCTGGCTTGACCGCACCACCATTTGGATCGAGACTCCAAGGACCTGAGAGGCAGGCAGGCGTCACAGACGGAGGAATGGTGTCATGGCGATTTCACGCAAGGAAGAGGCTCGGGCGCTGAGCGCCGACGAACATGCTCTCGTCGAGAAGTCGCACCATCCAGCAGTGCAGCATCTTGCCGACGCCGAACTCGCCAGCCTGGTCAAGCTCCTAAGGGAGCGGCGCGACAAGGCCCAGACCGAGGCGCATCGCCGCCGCCGCGAAATGCGCGGCAAGGGTGCGCCAAAGGGCGCCGGCGCCTCGAAGGCCGATGAAGGTTCGCAGTTGAAGCTGGCGGTTCTGGCGATGACCATGCGGCGGCTCAATGGCGAGGCCGAACGCCGCCGCCAGTTGGCAGCGCGTGTTTCGCTGGTCGAGAATGCACGCAAGGCGCTGTCCATGAAGCAGGGCGCTGCGGCAGACGGTCCCGAGTTCAACACGCGCACCGCGCACAAAGGCATGCGCGCGATCGTGAGCCGGCGGCCCGAGAATCTGATCCGGCCGATGGAACTCGGCCGGCAGCGGCAGGCGGCAAAGGTGGCGCAGGCAAAGCGCGACGCGCGCTGAGTTTTCTTGGCCGCCTTCTTTTGCTCTGGAAACCTGTCTGGCGGAATTGCCTCTTTATCGACACGCTGATGCGGGTAGAGTGCGGCTGATTTTCAATCAACCGCTTCGGAGTTCATGCTCGCACGCCTGTTCGTGATCTTCGGTGGGCTTCTCGTGCTGGTGCTGTGTGCGGCGCTGGTGGTGCCTTACTTTGTCGATTGGACGGGTTACCGTGCCGATTTCGAGCGCGAGGCGAGCGCCGTCCTAGGCCGCAAGGTGACCGTGCGAGGCGATGCAACGGCAAGGCTGCTGCCATTCCCCTCGGTGACCTTTTCCAACGTCGCCGTTGCCGGCGGCCCCAACGGCCAGCCGGCGATGACCGTCGAAACCTTTTCGATGGATGCAGAACTCGCGCCATTCCTGCGCGGCGAGGTGCTGATCTTCGACATGCGTCTGGTGCGGCCGAAGGCGATGATCGACATCGCCGCCGACGGCACGGTCGACTGGACGATACGACCGTCCTCGCCCTTCGATCCTGGCCAGATCTCCATCGAGAAGCTGACGGTGACGGAAGGACAGATCGCGCTCAGCCACGCCGCAGGCGGGCGCAGCCATCTTATTTCCGAGATCAACTCGACGATCTCGGCCAAGTCGCTGGGCGGCCCCTGGCGGATGGACGGCTCCCTGTTGCTGGACGGGTTGCGGACCACGATCGCCGCTTCCACCGGCAAGGCTGAAGCGGACGGGCAAATGCGGCTCAGGCTCAAAGCCGATCCGGATGACTATCCGCTGGTCATCGAGACCGACGGCAATGTGGGCCTCGTCGAGGGCGCCGCGGTCTATTCGGGCCAGTTCAAGATATCGGGCGCAGACCAGACTGTAGCGCAGTTGCGCGGCACCGACGGCGAGGCAGTGAAAGTCAGCGCCGGCAAGCCGGATCCGGGGTTCAGGCTGAACGGCAAGTTTTCGCTCGACCACCAGGAGCTCGGCGTCGACGAGTTCCGCTTCGAGACCGGACCGCTCGGCAATCCTTACACCGCCGACGGCAAGGCTGCGGTCGACCTTGGGCTGAAGCCGCATTTCTCGATCGAGGCCAATGGCGCACAGGTGCAGTTCGACGAGGCCGTGGGGGCGGCGGCCGGTGCCGGATTGACGCTGTCCGAGCGGGTGGCGGCGCTGGAGCAGGCGCTGCTCGATCTGCCGAAGCCGACCATACCGGGCACGGTCGAGGTGAGACTGCCGGCGGTGGTGGCAGGCGACACGACCGTTCGCGACGTGCATCTATCCGCCGAACCGGCCGAGGGCGGCTGGGCGGTGAAATCGCTGGCCGCCACGCTGCCCGGCCGCGCCAAGCTGGAAGCCAATGGCATGGTCAGCGTCGAGGATCATTTTGGATTCACCGGATCGCTGCTTCTGGCTGTGGCGCAGCCCTCCGGCTTTGCCGCCTGGCTGTCGAAGGACGTCGACGAGGCGATCCGCCGCTTGCCGGCCGCCGGCTTCAAGGCAAAAGTAGATTTGAGTGAAAAGCACCAGGCCTTCAGCGATCTCGAACTCATCCTCGGCAAGGCGAAGTTCTCCGGCCGCATCGATTCCACCCAGCCCGAAGACACAAGGCCATCGGTGCTGATGCAACTGGAAGGTGGCGAACTCGACGTCGATGGACTCGCCGCCTTCGCCTCGATCTTCGTCAGCGACAAGGGAGCCAACCGCTTTTCCGACCGCGACCTCGATTTCCAGATCAAGGCCGGGCCGGTCAGCGCAGGTGGGTTGACCGCCGATAGCGTCGACACCGCGCTTAGATTGCGCGACGGGCTGCTTGAGATCGACCGCCTGTCGGTCGGCGGACTTGCCGGCGCCTCTATCAGCGCCACCGGCCGGATCAAGGACTTCCCGGCGAGCCCGACCGGCAAGCTCGACGCCTCGGTGGTCGCCGTCGACCTCAAGCCGCTGATCGACGTCGCCGTCCGGCATTATCCGGACAATGCGGTGCTGAAGGGGCTGGCGGCGCGCGCCGCTGCCTATCCGGAGCTGTTCCAGGATGCGCGTATCGACGCCGTCACGAGTGCCGCAGACAATGGCGACGGTACGACTGGACTGGCAATGAGCGCACAGGGCAGGGCCGGTGGCTCGGCCTTTTCGGCGTCGTTGTCCGGCAAAGGGGCGCTCGACCGGCCTCTCGAAGCGCCGGTGACGTTGACCTTCAATGCAAGGAACGCCGACGCCACCGCACTTCTGGCGCTTTACGGGTTGCCGGCACTGCCACTCGGCATGCTCGGCGAGGCGACCACCGACGTCTCGGCCAAAGGCACGCTTGGCGGCGGCCTGGCGACACGCTTCAGCCTCGCCGGCAACGACTTCAAAGCTAGTTTCGACGGGACAGTTGCCGACACGCCTCAGGGCGCCGCCGCAAAGGGCAAGGTCAGCCTTGAAACGGCCGATATCGAGCCATGGCTGATGACGACCGGCGTCGGCCTGCCTGGCATGGGGACCGGCATGTCGACGTCGCTTGCGGCCGATGCCGACTACGGCAATGGTCTCTTGGTGCTGAGCGGCCTCAGTGGCGCCGTCAATGAAGCGGCGGTTTCCGGTGACGTAAATATCGACGTCAAAGAGGGGCTGCCGCATCTTGCCGGCGCGCTGTCGCTGGACGAGCTGGACCTCGATCCGATGGCGATGATGCTGTTCGGCGACCAGGCCTTCCTTGTCAATGATGGGGCCTGGCCGACGGCACCGTTCAGCCAGAAATCCAGTCTGCCATTTACCGCCGATCTCGATCTGACGGCGGCGTCGCTCGCCACCGGCCCGCTTGCCACCGCCTATGACGCCGCGCTGTCGCTGCAGCTCGACCAGGAGGGTATCCGCGTTTCCGATCTCAAGGCAAAGTTCCTCGGCGGTGTGCTGAGTGGTCTGTTCGAGCTCAAGAACAATGACGGCACCGGGCTTTTCTCCGGCCAGATGAAGCTCGCCGGCGGCGATCTGGCAGCCGTGCTGCCGGAGGCCGGCATCAGCGGAAACGGCGAGTTCACGACGGCGCTGTCGACCAGCGGCAAATCGGTCGACGCGATGGTGGCGGCGCTGTCCGGTTCCGGCACGGCGACGCTGAAGGGCATGACCATTGCCGGCTTCAATCCCGATGCCTTTGGCGCATTCATTGCCAAGGCCGACGCGATAGGGCGCGATATCGACGCGTCGAAGACTGCCGGCTTTGTGCCGCAGATCGCCGCGGCGGGCAGTTTTCCGGCGCAGGACACCGATATTGCCTTCACCATCGCCGGCGGCACGCTGAGGGCGCCGCCGGTCAAATTCGAAAGCCCGGGCGCGACGCTGTCCGCCGACATCACCGCCGATCTGAATACCAGCACCGTCGATGCTAAGGGCGAGATCGCCTACCGGCCCGGCGACGAGGCGCTGGTCGGCTCCGAACCGATTTTGAATTTCAGCGTCGACGGGCCGTTCGGCGCCACCAAACGGCAGTTCGACAGCGAGCCGCTGACACAGTTCCTGACCCAGCGTGCGCTGGAAAAGGAGCAGCAGCGGGTCGAAGCCATGCAAGCCGCACTGCTCGAGAAACAAAGGCTGCGGCGTGAGGTGCGCTACTACGCTGCCCTGCAAACGGAGCGTCAAAGAGCGGCGGAGGAACTGCGCAGGCAACAGGAAGCAGCGCGGCTGAAGGCCGAGGCCGACGCCAAGGCAAAGGCCGAAGCTGAGGCGCAGGCCCAAGCCGAAGCGGAGGCGAGGGCGCAGGCTGAAGCCAAGGCGAAGGCTGAAGCGGACGCCAAGGCAAAGGCCGAAGCTGAGGCGCAGGCCCAAGCCGAAGCGGAGGCCAGGGCGCAGGCTGTAGCCAAGGCGAAAGCGGATGCAGCGGCGAAGGCCGAAGCCGAGGCCAGGGCGAAAGCCGAGGCGGCTGCAAAGGCCAAAGCGGATGCCGAAGCCAAAGCCAAGGCGGCGCAACAGGCCGCCGAGGAAGCAGCGCAGGCCGAAGAACAGCAACGCCAGAGGGCGGAAGAGGCGTTGCGGATAGCCTCGGAAGAGAAGGCAAAGCTCGACGCCGAACGCAAGGCCGCGGCGGAGCAAGCGCAGAAAGCAGAACGTGCGCCACCGGCCGCAAATAACGTGCCACCCTCAGTGCCGCCCCCGCCAAAGCTCAAGTTCGATCCCTCGTCGATCGACGATCTGCTAAAATCGCTGAATGGCGGGTGACGGCGCATCCCTTATGCGCCGCGTCCAGCAAGCAAGCGCTTCAGCATCGGCTCGATCCGCCCGAGTTCGTCGAGATGAGCGGCTGACAGATCGGCGAGACTGTCGTCGGCGCGGTCGGTCAGCCGCAGCAGCACGCGGCGGTGGTCCTCCTCGTAGTGGTCCCTCGCGACGAGCCCGGCTTCGCAAAGACGGTTGCCTATCCGGATGAGTATCTCGAGGGCCCCTCCGACAAGCTGCTGATGGCGAACGTGTCCCATTTGCCCGTCGTCACGCGAGAAAATGCGCGGCTGGTGGGCTATGTCGGCTGGAAGGACCTGATGCGTGTCAGATCGAAGAAGCAGGCCGAAGAACGCGACCGCTCGGCTTTGCTGGGCTTCCGTATCCGGCGCAGGAAACAAAATAGCGTTGCCTGAAGGCTACAACTTGCGGCGCTTGGCCCAGTCCAGCACATAGAGCCTGAGCGCCGAGGAGAGGTTCGCATCGCGCGGGCGGCTCTCGTCGATTTCGGCGACAAGCGCGGCGAGCGTCAATTTTCGCGCGGCCGCGATGGCGACCAGGTCGTCGTAAAAAGGCTTTTCGAGCGAATAGCTGGTGCGGTGGCCGCGAATGGTGACCGAGCGCTTTTCGACCGGGCTCACGCGACCGCCCTCACACTTCAAGCATCGGATTTGTCCGAATCGCCCGATTTTTCCCGGCGATGACTGGCGACGAATTTGTCGGCCTTGTCGGCGATCAGGCGGTCGCGATCCCGGCTGGTTTTGGAACGGCCATGCAGCGCCCGGTTCTGTTCGGCCAGGCGCTCCTTCTCGGCTCGCGCCTTCTGCTTGCGTGCCTGACGGAGATTGACGATCTCGGCCATGTCACGCCGCCCGTCGGGTCACTTCTTGCGGAAGGCGTCGAGCGACACCACGTCGGCCCCCTTGGCGCCGGCGTCGGCCGCGGCAGGCTTCTTTTCCGCCTCAGCGGTTTTCTTCTTCGTCTCAGGCTTTTTCTCGGCGACGATGGCCAGCGGCTCGGGAGCAGGCTTGGCCTTTGTCTCCTGTTCAGCCGGGGTATCCGTCTTGACGTCGAATTCGAGCTCGAAGTTGACGGACGGATCGTAAAAGCCGCGTACGGCCGAGAACGGGATTTCCAGTTTCTCCGGCACGTCGGAAAACGACAGCCCGACCTCGAAGCCGGTGTCGCTCACCTTCAGGTCCCAATATTGGAACTGAATAACGATGGTCATCTGTTCGGGATAGCGTTCGCGCAGCCGCGAAGATACGCGCACGCCCGGCGCGCCGGTGAGAAATGTGATGAAGAAGTGATGGTTGCCTGGGAGACCGGTGCGCGCGACCTCGGCCAGGACCTTGCGCATGACGCCGCGCAACGCCTCCTGGGCCAGAATGTCGTAGCGGATGTGGTCGTCGGCCATGTGGCTGTCGGCTTCCGTTGAATCGTCCTGATAGCTGTAATCAAGCTTGAGCGCGGCGTAAACCGGATATAGATCGCCGGGGTGCGGAAGCGAAGCCTGTTGGCGACGATTTGATCGCCAAACGGCTTTGATCGTCAAGCGCTGGCGAGCACGCCCTGTTTGCTTGCCCGGACCACATGCTGCCGCTTGCCGAAGGCGCGCAGGAAGGTGCGCACGCCATTTGTCGCCGATTGCACCACCTCGTCCTCGGTCGGTGTACCGCCGAGCATGAACGTCGTCTGCAACTCGGCATTGGCAAGCGCCATGAACTGGCGCGCTGCGACATCGGGATCGTCGATATCAAGGAAGCCCGCATGAGCGAGGCGGGCGAAGCGGGCGGCGATCGCCGGCCATGTCCTGCCCGGTCCTTCTTCGCGCCATTCGGCGAACAACTCGGGATAGCGCCCGCCCTCGGTCTGGATCAGCTTGCGCAGGAATTTGCCGTCGCGGTTGCAGATGCAGTTGTGGTTCATCCGCACAGCAAAGGCGATGAGATCGGCCTCGAGATCCTTCGGCTGATCGGGAAAAGTGGAAATCGTGGCAAAGATGCTGGCATTGCAACGTTCGGTGAGGTCGCGGACGATGGCAATGAAGAGTTTTTCCTTGTCGCCGTGATGATTGTAGATGGTCTGGCGCGAGACGCCGGCCTCGGCGGCAATCATGTCGATATTGGCACCGGCGAAGCTTTCGCGGCAGAAGACCGAGGCGGCGGCGTCGACAATCGACATCCGCTTGGCTTCATGGCCCCGCGGCGGGAAAATGTCAGGAGAAACGTTGAGCTTCATGCAAAACTATATAGAGGTGGTTGACGAATTAGACAAGCCTGTCTAAATTTGTGGACCTGCACGAAGGGAGTTTCGTTCCGGAGAAGAGTCGGAACTCCACGGGATGGAACGTCCTAGGGTTACACGCCGGTCCTCGGCGGCAACCAGAATTCGAAAGAGCCTGCTATCATGAACGCCAAATTCCTCCGCATTGCGGTCGTGCTCGGCCTATTGTCCGCCATCGGCCCGTTTGCCATCGACATGTATCTTCCGGCCCTTCCGTCAATCGGCGAGGATCTGCATGCCGGCACTGCCGCGGTGCAAATGAGCCTGCTGATCTTCTTTCTTTCCATGGGCTTCGGCCAGATCGTCGTCGGACCGATCTCCGACATGGTCGGCCGCAAGCTGCCGCTCTACGGCGGCCTGGCGCTGTTCATGGTCGGCGGCGTCGGCTCGGCGCTGGCTCCCTCGATCGAATGGCTGATCGCCTTCCGCTTCCTGCAAGGGCTCGGCGCCAGCGCCGGCATGGCCGTGCCGCGCGCGATCGTGCGCGATCTGCATACCGGCACCGAGGCCGCCAAGTTGATGTCGCTGTTGATGCTGGTGTTTTCGGTGTCGCCGATCCTGGCGCCACTGACCGGTAGCCAGATCATCGAGAATTTCGGCTGGCGCGCCGTGTTCTGGACGGTGACGGGCGCGGCCGTGCTCGCCACCATCCTGCTGGCGACCTCGCTCAAGGAGACGCGGCCGGTCGAGGAGCGCGCCGGGTCGTCCTTCGGGACGGCACTTTCCGGCTACCGCTTCCTGATGGGCGACCGCAACTTCCTTGGCCTGACGGCCATCGCCGGCTTCGGCATTGCGAGCTTCTTCGTCTATCTGTCGAGCTCGTCCTTCATCCTGATCGACCATTACGGGCTGTCGCCTTCGGTCTACAGCGTGTTCTTCTCGATCAATGCGGTTGCCTTCATCGGCATGTCGCAGCTGACCGGGTTGCTGTCGGAGCGGTTCGGGCTGCAGCGCGTGGTACGCGTCGCGGTGACCGGCTATGCGACGACGATGGTGGTGTTGTTCGCGGTGATGGCCTCGGGTGTCGACCGGCTCGACGTGATGGCGGCCCTGCTGTTCGTCGGCTACGGTTTCCTCGGCCTGGTTATCCCGACCACGTCGGTGCTGGCCATGGAAGAGCATGGTGAGATCGCCGGCACGGCGTCGGCGCTGATGGGCACGCTGCACTTCGCCATCGGCGCGGTCGCCATGGGTGTCGCCGGCGTGTTCTTTGACGGCACGCCGCTGCCAATGGTGGCGGGCATCACGCTCTGCGCGGCGATCTCCTTCACGCTGGCCAAGGTAACGCTCGGCCGCAGCCGCGAAGCTGCGGAAGCGCCGGCGGAGTAAGCTTCTCCTAGCGAGACAAAAAAGGCCGGGCGATGTTCCCGGCCTTTCACGTTTGCGATCCCGGTTCAAAGCAGCCTATGCCTATATGACGGGTTCAGGACATGCAGCTTCGACATCTCAAGACATTCGTGGCGGTCGCCACCACCTTGAACATCACACGCGCCTCCGAGCGGGTTCATCTTGCCCAATCGAGCGTGACGGAACAGATCCAGGCGCTGGAAGCCGATCTGGGCACGTCGCTGTTCGACAGGTCACGGCGTGCCTTGAAGCTGACGGCGGCGGGACAGCGCCTGCTGGACTACGCAAACGATCTCCTCGACCTCGCGGACGAAGCCCGTTCCGCTGTCGCCGACGCGAGCGGCACGGTTGCCGGTCGCCTGACTGTCGGCGGCCTGGAGACGCTTTGCGTTACGCGCTTGCCAGCCTTGCTGAGCGAATTCCACCGGCGCTATCCAGACGTGGAACTGAACCTCCAGGCGGACGATAGCGGCCGGTTGCGTGCCGGCGTGGCCAGCGGGGCGCTGGACGTGTCTTTGCATTTCGGGGCCGCCCCGGTGGCGGCGCCGGAGCTGCGAAGCGAGCAGGTGGCAGAAGAAGAGCTCGTCATCATAATGCCGGCAAATCACCGGTTGGCCGGATATTCTGCCATAACGCCCGACGATCTGGCTGACGAGGCCTTCCTCGTCACCCAGCCCGGTTGCGTCTACAGGCGGATGTTCGACGAAACGTTTGCCGCAACGTTGCCTGACCATCCAAAACTGGTCGGCGAGTTCGCCAGCATGGGCGCGATACGGGGCCTTGTTGCAGCCGGTCTTGGATGCGCGCTGGTCCCGCGTCTCGTGGGTTCTGCGGCTGACGCCAATATCGTCGTGCTGCCTTGGGTCGGAAGCAGCCCGGTGACGCCGGTCACCATGGTATGGCGCCACCGGCGCATTCAAGCGCCGGTCTTGCAACTGTTCCTCGCAATGGTTCGCGAGGTCTGGCCATCACTAGACCAATCGCTGGCCACCATCGACATGAAGCACGGTTCCGGTGATGAAGCCGTTATGCATCAGGGACGTGATAGCTTGGGCAACGTCGGCTGCCCGGCCGATCCGGCCGACGAGCAGACGCTTTGCCATGGCGTCCAGCGCAGCCGTCTTTCCGCTGCCGACGACGGCATCCCAAATCGGCGTGTCGACCCAGCCCGGCGAGACGACATTGACGCGGATCGGCGCCAGTTCGACGGCAAGCGCGTAGGCGAGTGAGCCAAGGGCCCCATTAACGGCTGCCACCACCGAGCCTTTCGCCGCCGGACGATAGGCGGCGATGCCCGAGGTCAGCGTGATCGACCCCCTGGGCGTCAGACGAGGCGCGCCGTGTTTGGCGAGAAGAAGCGGCCCGACGATTTTGGAATCCATCACTTTCCGCGCTATCGAGACGTCCATCTCGGGAAGCAACACATAGACGCCGATGATGTCGGCAGCGGTCGAGACGATGTGGTCGAGCGTACCGACGTCCTCGAACAGGCGCTGGACCTCGTCCTCGCTTGTGACGTCGGCTGCGATCGTCCTCAGCCTTTCCGGGTGAGGCAAGTGCTGCCGTGCGGCCGACAACCGGTCCTCGGAGCGGCCGACGATCGTAACCTCGGCGCCGGCAGCAAGCTGCTGTTCGGCAAGCGACAGCCCCATGCCGGAACTGCCGCCAACGATCAGGATGCGTTCGGGTTTTGGCGTGGTTTCCTGGTTCATCTTATCTCCATCAGGTAGCTCGCGGGGCGTGACCGACACGCGGCGAGAAACTGAAGCCTTGTTCGACAAAGGCAGGGGAGAAGGGAAACGGGAAGATACGAATGCTGCCATCGGAGGTTCCGATGATGGAAAGCCCTTGGGTTTTCGCCTCAGCCTGAGACGCCTCAGCCTGAGACGTTGACGATGCGCGATTTTCTGTGTAGCAGCGATCATCATGAAGATCGCAATGGTTCTTGCAGTGGTAGGAAAGCGCACGGGCAGGATGGTGTAACCATCCGGCGACAGCCACTCGTGCGCGACAAACAGGCTCCCGACGGGGCCTTTTTTTATGCCCGAAATTCTTCTTACGCCCGATTTCGGCGATGCCCCGTCAACCCATCCTCATCACGCTACGGGACAGAACCATGACAAGCGATAATTCCATTCAGGATACGAGCAACCGCATGACAGGAGCGGAGATCGTTCTCCGCGCACTCAAAGACAATGGTGTGGAGCATATTTTCGGCTATCCCGGCGCGGCTATTTTGCCGATCTATGACGAGATATTCCAGCAGGACGACATCAAGCATATCCTCGTGCGCCATGAACAGGGCGCCGGCCATGCCGCCGAGGGTTACGCCCGGTCCACGGGCAAGGTCGGCGTGATGCTGGTCACGTCAGGCCCAGGCACGACGAATGCCGTGACGCCCCTGCAGGACGCGCTGATGGATTCAGTGCCGATTGTCTGTCTGTCCGGACAAGTGCCGACAACATTGATCGGCTCCGATGCCTTTCAGGAATGTGACACGATTGGCATCACGCGATCCTGCACCAAGCACAACTCTTTGGTCAAAGACGTCAATGACCTGGCGTCAGCGATCCATAGGGCGTTCCACATCGCCCAGTCAGGGCGACCGGGGCCGGTTCTCGTCGACATGCCAAAGGACGTTCTGTTTGCGTCCGGCATGTACACGCCGCCTTCGGACGTTGCTGCGCTGAAAAATTATCAACCGAAGCTGCAGGGCGACATCAACAAGATCGGCCAGGCGATAGCGCTGATGGCCAATGCCAGCCGTCCCGTTATTTATGCCGGCGGCGGCATCGTCAATTCCGGCCCGGAAGCATCGACATTGCTCCGGGAGCTGGTTCAACTGACCGACTTTCCGGTCACCTCGACGCTTATGGGCCTTGGAGCTTACCCCGCCTCCGGCAAGAACTGGCTCAAGATGGTCGGTCTGCATGGTTCCTATGAGGCGAACATGGCGATGCACGATTGCGACGTCATGATCTGTATCGGCGCGCGCTTCGATGACCGCGTGACCTCGCGTGTGGATGCTTTTTCGCCCAACTCCAGGAAGATACATATCGATATAGATCCGTCCTCGATCAACAAGAACGTCCACGCCGATATCGGCATACAAGGCGATGTCGGCAATGTTCTGGGGGACATGGTTCGTCTATGGCGCGCATTATCTCAGAAACCGGATGGAAGCCGCCTTCAGGACTGGTGGAGAAAGATCGCCGCCTGGCGCGCATGCAATTCGTTCTCCTATGAGATGAACAACGACGTGATCATGCCGCAATATGCGGTGCAGCGCCTTTACGAGCTGACGAAGGATCGCGACACATACATCACCACTGAAGTCGGCCAGCATCAGATGTGGGCGGCCCAATTCTACGGCTTCGAAAAGCCGAACCGCTGGATGAGTTCGGGCGGCCTGGGGACGATGGGTTACGGCCTGCCGGCGGCGCTCGGCGTGCAGATCGCTCATCCGGACAGCCTCGTCATCGATATCGCCGGCGACGCGTCGGTTCAGATGACCATGAAAGAGCTGTCGACGGCAGTCCAGTACGACGCGCCGATCAAGATATTCATCCTGAACAACGGATATATGGGCATGGTTCGCCAGTGGCAGCAAATCCTTCATGGCAACCGCCTCGCGCATTCCTATTCCGAGGCCTTGCCCGATTTTGTCAAATTGGCCGAGGCGTTCGGAGCGGTCGGCCTGCGCTGTGACAAACCAGCCGACCTTGACGATGCGATACAGGAAATGATCGACGTGGACCGGCCGGTGCTCCTCGACTGTCGTGTTGCCAAGCTCGCCAATTGTTTTCCGATGATCCGGACGGGCAGAGGGCACAATGAGATGCTGTTGCCCGATGAGGCTACTGGTGAAACATTCGCCGGTGCGATCGACGCGGTCAGCCAGGGGCTGGTATAAACGCCGCGGCGTCTTGAGCGTATCAGGGCGCATAAAAAGCCCAGCCGGCGAGGCCTGCAGCTGCACATATCAAAAAAGAAGAAATGGAGGTTTCTGTTGCCAGGTACCTCCGAACCCCGCCTAGAAGTGCGAACCACTAGGGCTTGAATTGAAGCTATCGCACCGCTTACGCGGCGAGACGTGCTTCCGCATAGTTGTCGTTGGCAACTATAAGTTTAGCCCGATAACGGTGGTACAATGCCGGGCAAAAGTACGATCTTTACACCTTCGTCGATCCTATTTCGCCCCCAGCAAAAGCCGCTCTTGAGCAGCGGTTTTTGGTGGAGGCGCCGGGTACCGCCCCCGGGTCCGAACGGCTTATTTCATCGCCTGTTTATCACCATAGTCGGTCCAGCCGACGAGGCGAATATAGGGACTGGCGGTGGAAAATGAAAGGCCGGAATGCCACTTTCGTCCGTGTCAAAGTGGATCATCAAGGGGTTGACTTGCAGCCGGTCTCAACCGAAGCTTTGTGGCGGTGAGGAGACCCAGCGCACAGTTGCGGCAGCGCGCCACAATCCTCATCGACCGGATCCCGTGGCGCCGACGAGGGGAAATTCGATGGCCGATTATCTCGCAGACGTAAAAAAATATGATGCGGCGGCGGATGCCGACGCGGTCGCCAAGATCGTCAAGCATCTGGGCATCGCGCTCAGGAACCGCGATTCCTCGCTGGTGTCCTGCACCGACCCGGAGGAACTGAAGCGCGTCAGGAACAGCTGGGTCGCTGGCAAGCTCGGTGTCACCGACGGCGCCAAGGCGGATGCGGCTATCGAAAAGACCTGCAAGGCGATGGCGGCCGACAACAGCAAGAGCCGGGTGACGTTCTATTATCTTGTCGCCAAGGATCTGGGCATGCTCGGCTCGCTCTGAACAAACTCGCCGCTGATGCTGGCGAGGCTTCTGCTGGAATTGTCTCGCTTTGCTGTGTTCGGCCGACGGTCATTCGGCTATGATGGCTGACAACCCGAATCGGACCGGAGCCGATGCGCCAGTATCTCGACCTTCTGAAGCATGTGCTGGAAAACGGCGCAGATCGCGGCGACCGTACCGGCACCGGAACACGCTCGATATTCGGCTACCAGATGCGCTTCGACCTGGCCCGCGGCTTTCCGGTCACCACCACCAAGAAGCTGCACCTCAAGTCGATCATCCATGAGCTTTTGTGGTTCCTGGCCGGCGACACCAACATCAAATATCTCAACGATCACGGCGTCTCGATCTGGGATGAGTGGGCCGACGAGAATGGCGATCTCGGCCCGGTCTATGGCAAGCAATGGCGTTCGTGGCCGGACGGCCATGGCGGCGCCATCGACCAGATTGCGAATCTTCTGAAGGAGATACGCAAAAATCCTAACTCGCGGCGGCTGATCGTTTCGGCGTGGAACCCTGCCGAGGTAGAGGCCATGGCGTTGCCGCCCTGCCACTGCCTATTCCAGTTCTATGTTTCGGAAGGCAAGCTTTCCTGCCAGCTCTATCAGCGCTCCGCCGACATCTTTCTCGGTGTGCCCTTCAACATCGCTTCCTATGCGTTGCTGACGCTGATGGTGGCGCAGGTGACCGGATTGAAACCCGGCGATTTCATCCACACGCTCGGCGACGCGCATCTTTACTCGAACCATTTCGAGCAGGCGCGCGAACAATTGCGGCGTACGCCCAAGGCGTTGCCGACGCTATGGATCAATCCCGAGGTGAAGGATCTCTTTGCCTTCGGCTTCGAGGATTTCCGGCTCGACAACTATTTCGCCGACGCGACGATCAAGGCGCCGATCGCGGTTTAGCACCCTACCTGACTGTGCATATCGAAATTGCCTACTGCGGCTACGCCCTCGGACGTTGTCAGCATCCATCTTGATCGACCGACGTCTGTGGTGCGCGCAACAGATTCCATGCGATATTTTCTTCGACCTCGATACCGCTGTATCTAAAGGAGGTTATCGCAGGCGGAGAAAACCGCAGCTCAGAATGCCGTCGCCTGGTAAAGAGCCTTTCCTTGTTATGTTCACATGGATATATCGATGGACGGCTTCGGGCGATCCGAGACGAGGAGAGTTCATGCTGGCGCGCAAAGGTTCGACGACGATTGCCATCGCGGGTCTCGCTGCCATGCTGATGGCCGCGGTGCCGGCGGCCCATGCCGATGACAAGGTGGTCGTGTTTGCCGCGGCGAGCCTGAAGGACGGGCTCGATGCCGTCAACAAGGCCTGCGAGGCCAGTGTCGGCGAGGCGGCAACCATTTCCTACGCGGCGAGCTCGGCGCTGGCCAAGCAGATTGAAAGCGGCGCGCCGGCGGACGTGTTCATCTCGGCCGATCTCGACTGGATGAAATATCTTTCCGACAAGGAGCTGACCAAGCCCGACACCGAAGTGAAATTGCTCGGCAACCAGATCGTGCTGATCGCGCCGCAGGATTCCAAGGTTGAAACCAGGATTGAAAAGGGTTTCGATCTTGCCGGGCTCGTGGGTGACGGCAAACTTGCCATGGGCGATTTCAAGGCGGTGCCGGCAGGCAAATACGGCAAGGCGGCGCTCGAATCGCTCGGTGTCTGGTCTTCCGTCGAAGGCAACGTGGCGCAGGCCGAGAATGTGCGCGCCGCCCTAAAGCTGGTGTCGACCGGCGAGGCAGCACTCGGCATCGTCTATGCCACCGACGCGCATGCCGAGCCTGGCGTGAAGGTGGTCGGCACTTTCCCCGACAATACACATCCGCCGATCATCTATCCGGTTGCCCAGCTTGCGGATTCGAAGGGCAAGGATACCCCGGCATTCCTGAAATGCCTGCAATCCGCCAAGGCTGGCGAACTCTTCAAGGCGCAAGGTTTTACCGTGCTTGCGCCGAGCAACTGACGAACGGCCCTGAGCATGAGCTGGCTGCTGGATCTCGCTCCCGACGAATGGAATGCGGTCCGACTGTCCATCAAGGTGGCGACCGTGGCGATGATTGCCAGCCTGCCGCCGGGCGTAGCGATCGCTCTTGTGCTCGCCCGCGGCCAGTTCTGGGGCAAGACGCTGCTCAACGGGCTGGTGCATCTGCCGCTGATCCTCCCGCCGGTGGTGACCGGCTATTTGCTGCTTTTGACTTTCGGCAAGCGCGGTCCGGCCGGAGCTTTCCTGGCCGAACATATCGGCATCGTTTTTTCCTTTCGCTGGACCGGCGCCGCGCTCGCCTGCGGCGTGATGGGTTTTCCGCTGATGGTGCGGGCGATCCGGCTGTCGATCGAAGCGGTCGACCGCAAAATCGAGGCGGCCGCCGGCACGCTCGGCGCCAATCCATTATGGGTGTTCGGCACGATCACGCTGCCGCTGATCCTGCCCGGCCTGATCGCCGGTGCGATCCTCTCCTTCGCCAAGGCGATGGGCGAATTCGGCGCGACGATCACCTTCGTCTCCAACATTCCGAACGAGACGCAGACGCTGCCGTCGGCGATCTACACTTTCACGCAGGTTCCCGGCGGCGACGCCGGCGCGCTCAGGCTGACGCTGATCTCGATCGTCATCTCGATGGCGGCACTGGTCGCCTCGGAAGTGCTGGCGCGACGCGTCGGCCGGCGGATGGACATCGAATGACGGTTCAGGTCGACATCAGCCACCGGCTTGGCGATTTCGCCGTCAATGCCCGCTTCGAAAGCGCCGGGCGGCTGACTGCGCTGTTCGGGCCTTCCGGCTCCGGAAAGACGACGCTGATCAACCTGATTGCCGGGCTGATCCGCCCCGACAAAGGCCGTATCGCGGCCGACGGCCGTGTGCTGGTCGATAGCGATGCCGGCTTGTTCATGCCGAAGCACAAGCGGCGGATCGGCATGGTGTTCCAGGACGCGCGGCTGTTTCCGCATATGAGCGTGGCGAGCAATCTGCGCTATGGCCGCTGGTTCACGCCGGCTGCTGAGCGCTACGCGGATATCAATGGCGTGGTCGAACTGCTCGGGATCGGCCATTTGCTCGACCGGCGGCCGGCAAAACTCTCCGGTGGCGAGAAGCAGCGCGTGGCAATCGGCAGGGCGCTGCTTGCCAGTCCGAAATTGCTGCTGATGGACGAGCCGCTGGCGTCGCTCGACGAGGCGCGCAAGGCCGAGATCTTGCCTTATATCGAGCGGCTGCGCGACGAGACGAAAATCCCGATCGTCTATGTCAGCCACTCGATCGCCGAAGTGGCGCGGTTGGCGAGCGACGTCGTGGTACTGATGCAGGGCAAGGTCGCTGCTTCCGGTCCAACCGGAGTGATCATGCAGCGTCTGGATCTATTGCCGGCCGAAGAGCGCGGCGAGGGCGGTGCCGTGCTGGATACCGCGGTTCTGCGCCACGACGAGGCGTTTGGCATGACCGTGCTTGGCTCGGCGGCGGGCGAGATCCGTGTGCCGCTTCTGGCAACGCCGGTCGGTGCGCCGGTGCGCGTCCGCATCCGCGCCCGCGACGTGATGATCGCCACCGAGCAGCCGGTTGGCCTCAGCGCGCTCAACATATTCCCGGGCGCGATCATGGCGATAAAGCCGGGCGAAGGGCCTACGGTCGAGATCGGCATCGACTGCAATGGCGCAACCGTGCTTGCCCGCATCACTGAACAGTCGCGGCAGACGCTAGGGCTCCAGCTTGGTCGAAAGGTCTTCGCGGTGGTCAAGACGGTGAGCTTCGACCGGGCAAATACCGGCGCCGGCCTCCCCGGCGAGGCGGATGGGTGAACGGCCGATGATTCGCTATATCGTGTTGGAATAGCGGTATCGCTGGAGAACTTGTAGAATGGCGTGACCGCGGAGGAGCAAATGCCGTCGCTGAGCTTGCGGATAAATCTCGATCCAGATGGCCGCATCGGGCCGGGCAAGATCGAGCTTCTGGAACAGATCGCTGCCTTCGGCTCGATTTCGGCCGCGGCGCGCGGCATGGAGATGTCCTACAAGCACGCTTGGGATCTGGTCGAGGACATGAACCGCGTGTTCGGCAAGCCGCTGGTTGCGGCACAGACGGGCGGCAAGAAAGGCGGTGGCGCCCAATTGACGTCGGTCGGGCTTGCGGTGGTCAGCCGCTTCCGCGCCATCGAGCGGGCTGCGTCTTCAGCAGCGGCGGCGCATATGGAGGCGCTGCAGGCCGAGATCGATGCTGCGTGAACTCGGCGGAATTCATGCCGCGCTCAATCCCTGTCACTCCTCAGGCTCGCCCGGCTTGCGCAGCAGATAGGTGTCCATGATCCAGCCCTTTTTCCGGCGGGCCTCCTCACGAGTGCTGACGATCTCGTCGCTGACGTCGCCAATCCGGCCCGAGATGATGATCTCGTCGGGTGTGCCGAGATAGGCGCCCCAGTGGACGCTAACGTCCTTGTCGGCCAGCGTGTTGAAGGCGCATTTGCCGTCCAGCATGACGATGGTGCTGCCGGCGTTTTCGGGCAGACCTTCCTCGGCGAGCCGGCGGCCGGTGGTGATCAAAATGGCGTCGCCGATGCGGTTCAATGCCATTTTGTGACTGGCTGCGAGTGCCTGGATGGCGGTGATGCCAGGGATGACCTCCAGTTCGAACGCGACATTGCCTCTGAGGCGCACGCGCTCCAGGATACGCAGCGCGCTGTCATAGAGCGAAGGATCGCCCCAGATCAGGAAGGCGCCGCAGCCATCTTCGGGGAGTTCGCCGCGAATCAGGCCTTCATAGATCGCGGCGATCGCCTCGTGCCAGTCGTCGACGGTCGAGCGGTAGGAAGGCGCCGGCTCGGCGCGCACCGGCACATCGAATTCAACGCGGCGCGAGTTCGGATTGATGACGAAGCGGTCGCAGATCTGGCGGCGCAATTCGGCGAGATCGTTCTTCTTCGCGCCCTTGTCGGGGATGAACAGCACGTCGGCCCGATTGAGGCCGTTGATGGCCTGGACCGTCATGTGCTCCGGATTGCCGGCGCCGATGCCGATGACAAGAAGCTTGCGCATGAGCGAACTCCTGCCCGATCGAGACCGGCGTGTCTAGACCGACACGACAAGCCGGCACGCGCCGGCGCGTTTGCCGAAAGGCTTTGAAACGCCACATTGAACGGCTAGAGTCATGTTGGCATTTTCGCCGGGGGAGTTTCCATGTTCCGTTACGTCCTGACCGCAGCCTTGGCGCTCTCGGCTACGCCCGCACTCGCCAATGATTCGGTCGCCGAACTCGGCACCGGTGGGCTGATCCTGTCGCGCAGCGATGCGGTGGCGATGGAAAGCGAGGATCTCTACATCTCGCCGGAAAAGGTGACGGTCGATTACGTCTTCCGCAACAACACCGACAAGGATGTCGATGCGATCGTCGCCTTTCCGATGCCCGACATCGAAGGCGACCCCGAAGAAATACCGGCGATTCCCGAGGCGCAGAGCGACAATTTCCTCGGCTTCGAAGTGACGATCGACGGGGTGCCGGCAAAGCCGCAGCTCGAGCAGAAGGTGTTCGCGCTCGCCATCGACATCGGCGCCGACCTGGAGGCGCAGGGCGTGCCTTTCTATCCATTCGGCGATGCGGCCAAGGCAGCGCTGGCAAAGCTGCCGCAAGCGGTCACCGACGACTGGGTCAACCGCGGCATCATCATCGAAGACACTGCCGATGACGGTTCGGGCATGAAGACCGTCTATACGCCGTTCTGGCAATTGCGCTCGACCTATTGGTGGCGCTCGACCTTTCCGGCCAACAAGGCGGTGCATGTCTCGCATCGCTACAAGCCGAGCGTCGGCGGCACCTCCTCGGTCAGTTTCTTCTATGACGGCCAGTTCCAGGGCCAGTATGCCCCCTACAAGACCCGCTACTGCATGGATGACACGTTCGAGAACGCCGTGCGCAAGGCAGCCAAGGACGATCCCGACGGCTACCCCAAATATTTCGAGAACCGCATCGCCTATATCCTGACCACGGGCGGCAACTGGGCGTCGGGAAACATCGGCACGTTCAAGCTGACCGTCGACAAGGGCGATCCGAAGAACCTGGTCTCGTTTTGCGGCGAAAACGTCAGGAAGATCGGACCGACGACGTTCGAGATGAAGGCGCAGAACTTCTACCCCGAGCGCGACGTTGACATATTGCTGCTGGAGCCATCCGATGGCGGGAACGGCGGCTGATGGACCTCGCGATCTACGTCGCCATCGCCGAGAACGGCGTGATCGGGCGCGAGGGTGGGTTGCCGTGGCGGCTTTCCACCGATCTCAAGCGGTTCAAGGCCGATACGATGGGCAAGCCTATCATCATGGGCCGCAAGACCTATGAAGGCATCGGCCGGCCGTTGCCGGGCAGGCTCAACATCGTGGTGACGCGGGACAGGGCATGGCGCGCCGAGGGCGTAGAAGTCGCGCACTCGATCGAGGACGCAATCGCGCTGGCGACGGTGCGCGGGCGCTGCATGGCAGGCGCCGACGAGATCTGCGTCATCGGCGGCGGCGAGATCTATGCTCAGGCGCTGCCGCTGGCCGATCGGCTGCACGTCACCCATGTGCTGGCCGCGGTCGACGGCGACGCTCATTTCCCGCCGATCGACCCGGCACTGTGGCGGATAGTCTACTCACAGGAGGTTGAGGCCGGTGAGAAGGACAGCCATGCGACACGCTATTCGGTTTACGAGCGGCGCCGCGATGTGAATTGAAGACGACAAAGCGTCGCGACAGGTCTAAATGGACCCAAAGGCGGACTGTGACGGCAGCCGATCGCGTTGAAAGCGTGCCGTTGCATCCCTATAGAAGAATAATGTTGGATTTTGCGCCGGTGAGCCGGCGCTTGAGGGAATTCCAAGCGAAAGGACATTCATGCCCTGGAACGACAAGAGCGGCGGCGGCGGCCCGTGGGGCGGCGGCAACAATCAGGGACCTTGGGGACAGGGACCCAAGGGACCCAGCGGCCCGCAGGGCTCGCCTCCTGATCTCGAGGATATCATCCGGCGTGGGCAGGATAGGTTGCGGCGCGCACTGCCGGGCGGCGGTGGCGCGAGCCCGGCGGTGTTCGGGCTGATTGCTGCGGCGCTGGTGGTGCTGTGGGCGTTCAAGGCGGTCTACACCGTGCAGCCCGACGAAGTTGCGGTGGAGCTCAGGTTCGGCAAGCCGAAGGCGGAACTCTCGCAGCCTGGCCTGCATTTCCATTGGTGGCCCATTGAAACGGTCGAGACCGCCAACATCGCCGAGCAGCTTGTCAGCATCGGTGGCGGCAGCACCAGCGGCAATGGTCTGATGCTTTCCGGCGATCAGAACATCGTCAACGTGCAATTCTCTGTGGCCTATCAGGTTTCCGACCCGAAGGCCTATCTGTTCGACGTGTCCGACCCCGGCGGCATGCTGCAGCAGGTCGCCGAAAGCGCGATGCGTGAAGCGGTCGGCCGGCGCCCGGCGCAGGACATTTTCCGCGACGACCGGCAAGGAATTGCGGCGTCGGTGCGTGAGATCATCCAGACGACGCTGGACGGCTACAAGGCCGGCCTCAACGTCAACGCCATTTCGATCGAGGATGCCGCGCCGCCGCGCGAGGTGGCGGACGCGTTCGACGAGGTGCAGCGGGCCGAACAGGACGAGGACAAGTTCGTCGAGCAGGCCAATCAGTATTCCAACCAGAAGCTCGGCCAGGCGCGCGGCGCTGCCGCGCAGATCCGCGAAGACGCGGCCGCCTACAAGAACCGGGTCGTGCAGGAGGCCGAAGGCGAGGCGCAGCGCTTCATCTCGGTCTATGACGAATATGCAAAGGCGCCGGAGGTGACGCGCAAGCGGCTTTACCTGGAAACAATGGAGAGGGTGCTGAAGGATTCGAGCAAGGTCATCGTCGAGCAAGGCAATGGGCAAGGGGTCGTTCCCTACCTGCCGCTGCCCGCATTGCAGCAGAAGGCGCCGGCACCGGCCGCCGGAGGAAACCAGTGATGGCCAACCGTCTTCCCGTCATTGCGGTCATCGCCGCGGTCATCCTGTTCCTGCTCTATTCGTCTGTCTTCGTCGTCAATGCGCGCCAGCAGGCGCTGGTGCTCAGGTTCGGCGAAATCGTCGACGTCAAGAACCAGCCAGGCATCTATTTCAAGGCGCCGTTCTCCTTCTTCGATGCCGACACCGTGCAGCTGATCGAAAACAGGGTCCTGCGCTTCGACCTCGACAACATCCGCGTCCAGGTTTCGGGCGGCAAGTTCTATGAGGTCGATGCCTTTATCGCCTATCGTATCTCGGATCCGCGCGTGTTTCGCGCCGCGGTCTCCGGCCAGATCGAACTGGCCGAGGCCCGGCTGAGGACGCGTCTCGACGCCGCCTTGCGCCGCGTCTACGGCCTGCGCGACTTCGAGGCGGCACTCTCGGAAGAGCGCGCCGTGATGATGCGCGAGGTACGCGATCAACTGAGGCCCGACGCCACCTCGCTTGGCCTGCAGATCGAGGATGTCCGCATCCGCCGCACCGATCTCACGGCTGAGGTCTCGCAGCAGACCTTCGACCGCATGAAGGCCGAACGTCTCGCCGAAGCCGAGCGGCTGAGGGCGCGAGGCAATGAGGCAGCGCAGCGGATCAGGGCCCGCGCCGACCGCGAAGTGGTGGAAATCGTCGCCGAAGCGCAAAAAGAGTCTGAAATCCTGCGTGGTGAAGGTGAAGCCCAGCGCAGCGCGACGTTTGCCGGGGCCTATCAGCGCGATCCGGCCTTCTTCGATTTCTATCGATCGATGAATGCCTATGGCACGGCGCTGAACAGCACCGGAACGACGATGGTGCTGTCGCCGAATTCCGAGTTCTTCCGCTTTTTCCGCGACCCGAACAGCAAGGAAACGCTCGCGGCACCGGCGGCACCACCGCCAGCGCCGCCCGCTCCCGCCGCGCCAGCGGCACAGCCAGGCACCGGCCAGTAGGGCCGGTGCAGGGGAAGCCGGCGTAACGGAGGATTTATCCTCTGGCGGTAGCCGTAGCCGCAAACGTGCCTTATTTCTTGCCAACATGACGCGACGCGGCGTTTTTGCCGAAGCGCTTTTTTAGAACACCCGGAGGCCTTTCGATGACATCCACCACCCTTCTGCGTGCAGCGAGGCGGACGTTCATCGCCGGGGCCGCTGCGCTTCTGGTCGGCGCAGTTGCCGTTCCGTCGTTCGTGACGCCGACAGTGGCAGCCGACGGGCCACCCTCGGTTGCCGATCTCGCCGCCGGCCTGCTCGGCGCGGTGGTCAACATCTCGACTTCGCAGACGGTGAAGGGCACGGAGGGTCCGGGCGCCGTGCCGATGCCGCAGCTCCCGGAAGGCTCACCCTTCCAGGACTTCTTCGACGATTTCTTCAAGAACCGTGGCGGCGACAAGGGCGGCGGCGGGCAAAAGGTGCAGTCGCTGGGCTCCGGCTTTGTGGTCGACGCCGAGCAGGGCATCGTGGTGACCAACAACCACGTCATTGCCGATGCCGACGACATCGAGGTGAATTTCTCCGACGGGGTGACGCTCAAGGCGACGCTGGTCGGCACCGACACCAAGACCGACGTCGCGGTGCTGAAGGTCGATCCGAAAGGGCACAAGTTGACAGCGGTGAAGTTCGGCGATTCCAACACGATGCGTGTCGGCGACTGGGTGATGGCGATCGGCAATCCGTTCGGTCTCGGCGGCACGGTGACGGTCGGCATCGTCTCGGCGCGCAATCGCGACATCAATTCCGGCCCGTATGACGACTTCATCCAGACCGATGCCGCGATCAACCGCGGCAATTCCGGTGGACCGCTGTTCAACAGCAGCGGCGAGGTCATCGGCATCAACACGGCAATCATCTCGCCGTCGGGAGGCTCGATCGGCATCGGCTTCTCCATTCCGTCGCAGCTCGCCTCGGGCGTAGTCGACCAGCTTCGCCAGTTCGGCGAGACGCGGCGCGGCTGGCTCGGTGTGCGCATCCAGCCGGTGACCGACGACATTGCCGAAAGCCTGGGCATGGCGACCGCCAAGGGCGCGCTGGTTGCCGGCGTCATCAAGGGCGGACCGGTCGACAACGGCACCATCCAGGCCGGCGACGTCATCATCAAGTTCGACGGCAAGGACATCCATGAAATGCGCGACCTGCCGCGCGTCGTGGCGGAAAGCCCGGTCGGCAAGGCGGTCGACGTGATCATCGTGCGCAAGGGGGTCGAGCAGACCGTGAAGGTGACGCTCGGCCGACTCGAGGACGGCGAAAAGCTTGCCAGCGGCGGTGAAAACGGCAACACCGACCAGGACGATGCCGACAAGGCGCCTGCCGTTTCGACGGCTGCCGTGCTTGGCATGACGATCGGCGAGCTCAACGACGAGACGCGCACGAAATTCGGCATCGCCGCCGACGTCTCCGGCGTCGTCGTGACCGACGTCACCAAGGATTCAGCCGCTGCCGAACGCGGCATCCAGCCGGGCGAGGTGATCACCGAGATCGCGCAGGAATCGGTCGCCACGCCCAAGGACGTCATGGACCGGATCGGCGCGCTGAAGGAGCAAGGGCGCAAGAACGCGCTTTTGATGCTGGCGTCGAAGACCGGCGAGCTGAGGTTTGTGACAATCCGGATGGATTGAGTCCGGAAGAGCCTGTAACACTCTGATCTTGAAAAGAAAAAGGGCGGCTAGCGGGCCGCCCTTTTTCTTGCTTGCCAGTCTGTGCGTGACAGCCTGTAGAAGACATGTCGCCTGAGTGCGGTGTGGCTGTCCGGAACACCGGGATGGTCGAAGTCGGAGGCCGGGTCGGCGATCATGTTCAGGCGCTCCATGACGGCAGTGGACCGGCTGTTATCCTTGACGGCGAAGGACACGATTTCGTGGAGGCCAAGTCTTTCAAAGCCATAGGTGAGCCAGGCTTCGGCTGCTTCGGTGACATAGCCGCGGCCCCAGAATTCGGGTGCCAGCCGCCAGCCGATCTCGATCGTGCCGGGCGGCAGGAAGGGCAAATGATCGGTTCGGGTTATGCCGACGAAGCCGATGCATTCACCTGTGGCTGTGATCTCAGCGGCCGCGAAGCCGAAGCCGTTGCGATCGATAGCGGCGCGCAACTCCTCCATCTTGGCGTCAGCCTGGGCGCGGTCGCGGCGAAACGGAAAGAATTCCATGACGCGCTCGTCGGAATTGATGCGATGGAAGAGCTCGCGGTCACGATCTTCCCAGTTGCGCAGGATCAGGCGCTCGGTGCGGATCGGCGTCATTCGATAAATTCTTTCCGGCGATAACCCTGCAGATAAAGCAAGGCGGTGAGGTCGCCGTGGTCGATGCGGATCTTTGCCTCGGCTGCCACGGCCGGCTTGGCGTGCAAGGCGACGCCGATGCCGGCAAGACGGATCATGTCGAGATCGTTGGCGCCATCACCCACGGCAATGGCATCGGCAGGCGTCAGGCCGAGGCGGGCGGAAATCTCGATAAGGGCTTCGGCCTTGGCGGCGCGGCCGAGGATCGGCTCGGCGACCAAGCCGGTGAAGCGGCGATCCTGCTCGATCAGCCGGTTGGCGCGATTTTCGTGAAAACCGAGCAATGCTGCGATGCGGGTGGTGAAGATGTCGAAACCACCGGAGATCAGCGCCGTCCAGGCGCCGTTGGCCGCCATTGTCTGGACGAGCGTGCGACCGCCGGAGGCAAGCGTCAGGCGATTGTCGATGATGCGGTCGATGATTGCGGCATCGAGACCCTTAAGCAGCGCCACGCGCTCGCGCAAGGCCGGCTCGAATGCGATCTCACCGTTCATCGATCGCGCCGTGATGGCGGCGACGCGATCCTTGACGCCGATCTCGTCGGCAAGCTCGTCGATGCATTCCTGCTCGATCATCGTCGAATCCATGTCGGCGATCAGGACCTTCTTGCGCCTGTTCTCAGCCGGCTGGACGGCCACGTCGATGGGTTCGGAAGCAAGCGCGGCATGCAGGCGGGCCGTTATTTCGGAAGCTTCGGCGGTCTCCGGCAAATCGAGCTCGCAGGCGATGCCTTCGGCCAGCCAGCGAACAGCGCTTGCGCCGACCAACCGCGAGGCCATATTCGCTAGCGTCGGCGTCAATGCGCGGCCGGCGGGATGGGATAGAAGCGTGGCGATCAGCGGCATCGAAAATTCCAGCAGACAGGCGGGCGAAGGTCGCGTGAAGAACGCGATCCTGATAGCCGGGCCGACCGCCAGCGGCAAGTCGGCACTCGCACTCGACCTCGCCGAGCGCAATGGCGGTGTCATCGTCAACACCGATTCCATGCAAGGCTATTCGGTGCTCGACGTGCTGACGGCGCGGCCTGGTCCTGCCGAACTCGCCCGCGTCCCCCACTTTCTTTATGGACACGTCGATCCGTCCACCGCCTATTCCACCGGCGCCTGGTTGCGTGATGTCATGAAGCTGATCGACGACGGCACGCTTTCGGCGCGGCAAGTGATTTTCGTCGGCGGCACCGGGCTTTATTTCCGGGCACTCACGGAAGGTATTTCGGAGATGCCCGACATTCCGCAGTCGATCCGCGAGCGCTGGCGCTACGAGCTCCAGGAACAGGGCGCGGTGAGATTGCACCGCATCCTGTTGCGCGAGGATTCTGCGGCCGGCATGGTGCTGAAGCCGACGGATGGCCAGCGCATCGTGCGGGCGCTGGAGGTGCTCGACGCGTCGGGCCGTTCCATCCTGGACTGGCAGGCCGCGCGTGGCCAGCCGTTGATCGACAGAAGCAGCGCGCGCTTTTTCGTCATCGAGCCGGAGCGGGCGGCGCTGGTGGAGCGGATCGATGCCCGCTTCGACCGCATGCTGGACAAGGGGGCATTGGACGAGGTGAAGCAGCTTTCAGTGCTCGGCCTCGATCCCGACCTGCCGGCGATGAAGGCAATCGGTGTTCGCGAGCTTCAGGCCGCGCTGGCCGGCGCCATCAGTTTTCCCGAGGCTATCGAGCGTGCGAAGATCGCGACGCGGCAATATGCAAAGCGGCAGGCGACCTGGTTCAGGCACCAATTGGGTCCGGAATGGCACAGGTTGCGTCCCGGTGAGGGGATCAACTGGGTGATCTCACCCCCTCCTTCGAGCGCAACCTGAAAAGTCGACATCGAGGGGACATTTCGCGTTGAAGTTGTCCAGGTTAACTGTCCGTAAGCTCCCGCATGCCATAAGATCGATAGGAACTTTTCAACGGGGAGCAGATGCATTTCCACAAGGCGGAATCAGCGTTTTTCGTCTTTATTTTTGTGATCCTGGCCGCCGGCCTGGTGACGCTTTACGCCTATGGACTCCTGCAAACCCTGGCGGCCGACATTAGCAATACGCCTTCGGAACTCGATGAAATCGTCTATCTCAACAAGCTGCTGTTTGCGATCGGCGTGCTGCTGGCGACTGCGCTGTTCTTCGGCATTTTCTTCATCTATCCGCTGATCCGAAAGCAGGCGACGGAAGAAGGCAAGCTGCGCGCGATGACAGTTTCACTCAGTGCGCGCTCGGAGACGCTGGAGCATGCGGCGCTGACCGACAGCCTCACCGGCATGCAGAATCGGCGCTATTTCGACGATGCGCTGAAAGAATATCTCGAGGAGTTTCGCCGCATCGAAAAACCAGTCGGGCTGATGATCCTCGATCTCGACCACTTCAAGCAGGTCAACGACAGCCACGGCCACGATGTCGGCGACGAGGTGTTGCGGGCCGTCGCCAACTGTCTCAAGGACATGACACGCTATCACGACGTGGTGGCGCGCCTGGGCGGCGAGGAGTTCGCGGTGGTCACGCCCAATATGGACGCCGAGCTGCTATCCAAATTCGCCGAGCGCATCCGCAAGGCGATCGCCAGCATGTCGGTGCTGACAGGCAATGTCCGACTGAAAATCACCACCAGCGTCGGGCTTGCCGTCTGGGACCGCAAGGAAACCGCCGAGGAGTTCTATCGCCGCGCCGACCGCCAGCTCTATGAGGCAAAGAGGCAAGGCCGCAACCGCGTCTGCGCCTGAATCCCGTCATTAAATTCGTGATGCTGGAAATTCGGGATGCTGGCCGTCTGGTGCCGTTTTCTGCGCTTCCGGCGCTCGCAGACCGACGTCGCCAAGTAGGCTGAGACGGCGCCTTGCAAGGCTTGTGGGAGATAGAGGTGTTGCCGTGATCAAATCCGACCTCTCCGATCTTTACCGAGGCTATATTGCATGTCTGAACAAGCAGGATTGGCCAAATCTGGGGCAGTTTGTTCATGATGAAGCGATCCACAACGGTCGGCCGCTCGGATTATCCGGGTACCTCGAAATGTTGGAGAGAGACTTCGATGAAATTCCGGACCTTTACTTCGACATTCGGCTATTGGTTGCCGATCCGCCTTATATAGCGAGCCGGCTAAGCTTCAACTGCACCCCAAGGGGAACGTTCCTTGGGCTCGATGTAAGCGGGAAGAGAATTTGGTTTACCGAGAACGTATTCTATGAGTTTCAGAGAGGGAAAATTCGCCAGGTATGGTCCGTTATAGACAAGGCAGCCATCGAAGTTCAGCTTTGATGGTTGCCGACGCACCGATGAGGTCTGCCTAAACGTCGCTCGGCTCAATCGTTCTGGGGACGCAGGCCGAAGGTCGCCGGCTTGAGGCCGTAGCGCAAGTCGAAATCCTCGTCCCGCTGGGTACGTACGGCCGGCGGTTTGCGATAGTCGGAATCGCCGGCCTGCCGGCCCGGATCAATGACTTCCGCGAACGCCATTGCCTGTTGTGGTCTAGGCACGTTGCGCAGCCGTTCGACGATCGCAACGAGGTCGACATCGTTGCCGGTTTCGGAGGGCAAGGCGTCCTCGCGCTTGGCCGTGCCGGGGATCAAATCCTCGGAGAGTTTTTCGAATTTCATCCGCATCGTCGTCGCCACGCCTTCTCCGAAGGCAATGGCCTCGCGCTGCCCCATGGAAGACAGGAACGCCAGCGTCGAAGCCGAGGAATCGGCGATCGCCGAGCGGATGATCGCCTGGTCCTGCTCATTGGCGAGCCGCATGGCGAAGAACGTCGAGCACTGCGACAGGATGGTCGGATCAAGCTCGCCCGGGCGCTGGGTGACGACGCCGAGATAACAGCCATATTTGCGGCCTTCCTTGGCGATGCGCGACAGCGCGTGCCGGGTCGGCGCGAAACCGAGGCGCGGATCGGCCGGCATATAGCGATGCGCTTCCTCGCACAGGAAGAGCAGCCGCAAGCGGCCTTCGCTCCACAACGCCAGGTCGAACGCCAGCCGCGCCAGCACCGAGCATACGGAATTGACCACCTCGGACGGCATACCGGCCATTTCGAAGCAGGTCACCGGGCGGCCGTGATGCGGCACGCGGAAAATGTTGCCGATCGTCTCGTGAATGGTGTCCTCGATCAGGCGCGAGTTGAACATGAAACGGTAGCGCGGATCGGATGCCGCCGATTCGACACGTGTCTTCAGTGACCTGAGGGTTGGACGATCGTTCTTGCTTTCTAGCAATCCCATGCGTTCGTCGACCAGCTTGATGAGGTCGGCAATGCGATAGGGTACCGGCGCGTCGGCGGTCAGCGCGTCGGTGCTGCGCCGCAGGTAGTTGCCGGTGTTCGGATTGCGATAGAGGTTCTTGGCCGCGGGAATGAGATCGCGCAAGGCGTCGACCTCTTCCGGCACCGTCTCGCGGCCGCGAAACAGCACCTCGGCGAATTCCTCGAGTTTGAACATCCAGAAAGGCAGGTCGAGCGTCGTCGAATCGACCCTGAAGCAATATTCGGGCAAGGACGCGGCGAACTCGTTGTGTGGATCCAGGATGAGCACGCGCAGGTCGGGCCGGGCGGCGATCGACTTGCGCAAGAGCAGCGAGACGGCGGTCGATTTGCCGACCCCGGTCGTGCCGACAATGGCGAAATGGCGCGCCAGCGTATCGTCGATGGCAATATTGGCGTCGATGGCCTCGTCCTGCGACAGCGTGCCGATGGTAATCGAATGACGCCCGGCGAGATCGTAGACGGCCTGCAGGTCGCGGCTGCGGATACGATGGGCAATGGCGCCGATATGCGGATAGGTCGTGATGCCACGGTCGAACACCGGCTTGGCGCCGGGTTCGGCACCGTCGCGCACCTCTCCGATCAATTCGATGCTGACCTCGATCGGATTCTGGCCCTCGCTGCTCCAGGCGCGATCCGACTTGCCGATTTCGTAAACCAGGCCGACGGTTCGTGATGTGCCGAGATTGATCGAGATCATCTTGCCGACGCTCCATAGGCCGGTGACCGTGCCTTCGATATCGTCGGCATAGGCGCTGATGGTGGCTCGCGCGCCATCGCATTGCACGACATTGCCCAGAATCCGCTTGTCGTTCTGCTCCGCCCTGCGGCGCTCCAGCAAAGTCGGTTCACCAATGGAGGTTTCGCGTTCGACGAGCATGGACAGGCCGATCCCCTTTTCCCAAACAATGAGCCTAGGCGAACGGCGTTAAGGTGGGGTGAGGCCGGATGGTTTAGCGGACGTTAAGCGGTTTGCGAAAACTGGACGAAACGGCCGTTGCCGGAGCGCGTGATTTCGCTATAGTGGATGAATGGATAATATAGCGAACGATATCTCATCGATTATCGGCAGAAGGATACACGCCGAAAGGGTGGCTCGCAGCTGGTCTCTCGCGGAACTGGCGGAGCAGTCCGATGTCTCGAAAGCCATGCTGAGCACGATCGAGCGCGGCATGACGAGCCCGACGGCGGCGCTTCTTGTGCGCATTGCGGCCGCGTTCGGCATGACGCTTTCCACTTTGATCGCAAGGGCGGAGTTGCAAGGCGGTGGCCTGCTTCGCGAACGTGACCAGCCGGTCTGGCGCGATCCGTCTACGGGTTATGTGCGGCGGCACCTTTCGCCGGTTTCGGACATGCCGCTCGAACTGATCCGGGTCCAACTGCCGGCGGGCGCCAAGGTGAGCTTCCCGGCGGCCTCCTATGCCTTCATCAGACAACAAATCTGGCTGATCTCCGGGCAGCTTGAATTCATCGAGGGCGACGTCGTTCACAGGCTCGAGCCCGGCGACTGCCTGGCGCTCGGCGCGCCATCCGATTGCGTCTTCCACGCTCCGGGACCGGACGCCGCCGACTATCTGGTTGCATTGGCCAGGAGCTGAGACGATGGCGCGCCGTCCGAAACGCTCCGACAATGGCGGTCCGCCGCTCGACGACTACGACGGTCCGCCTTGGGGCAAGGGAGACCCCTATATCTTTCTTGCCTGGCGGACCGCCCATGCCCAGGCATGGAAAGTGCCGAGCCGCGAGATCATGCTGATGCGGCTGGACAAGGCCGAGCGGCTGGGCCTGACTTATGAGGAATACACGCTCGAACTGCTGGAACGCGGGCGACATCTGCAAGAGGAAGACGCCGAGCGCATCGGGGAAATCCGCCGAGCCAGGAAGCGGAAGCGGACCAGTCATTTCGGCTAACGGTGCAGGCCATGCTGCCGCTCGATGCACTGCCGTTCCCGTTGCACACAGAGGAGACCACATGGATTCAATAGAAATCAACCTGCTCAGCAATACTGCCGGAACGAAAAAAATGCTGGTCGATTTGCTGATCGGCACGGTTGCCGCCGGCGGCTCGGTCAGCTTCATGCATCCCTTGGCGCCGGAGATGGCCGCAGCCTTCTGGAACAAGTCGCTTCAGGCGGTCAACAGAGGCGAAAGGGCGGTGCTCGGGGCCTGGAACGGCGAGGCTCTGGTCGGCACCGTCACCTTGCTGCTCGACTGCCCTCCCAACCAGCCGCACCGGGCCGAGATCGCCAAGCTGATGACCCGCCTCAATTATCGCGGCAAGGGCGTCGCAACCCGCCTGATGGAGGCGGCGGAAGCCGTTGCCATGGAGAAAGGCCGCACGCTGTTGGTGCTGGACACGGCAAAAGACGAAGGGGCTTCCGGCCTCTATGAAAAGCTCGGCTTCACGCTGGGCGGCGAAATACCAGATTATGCGATGAAGCCGCATGGCGGGCTGACAGGCACCCTCATCTACTGGAAGCGCATTGGTACAGTCTGATCCTGCCCGCGCACATTCGCCGTTGACAGCACCATCAAACCAATTCTATTGTCCGCGACCATGAAAACGGCACTCATTCTCGTAGGAAAGCGCGTGGGCAAGGCGGTGTAACCGCCAGGCGGTGACCTCCCATGCGCAAGACACAGGCTCCCTCGGGGGCCTTTTTTATTGCCCGAAACACGACTAAACGACCAGCAATCGCCCGATGGCGAACAGTACGGGACCAGACCGATGAGCAGTGGACAGAATGAGCGGCGCGAAACGCCAAGAACCGAGATGACTGGCGCCGAAATGGTGGTGCAGGCGCTGAAGGACAATGGCGTCAAGCATGTTTTCGGCTATCCGGGCGGCGCGGTTCTGCCAATCTACGATGAAATCTTCCAGCAGGACGAGGTCGAGCACATCCTCGTTCGCCACGAGCAGGGCGCTGGCCACGCGGCGGAAGGCTATGCGCGCTCGACCGGCAAGGCCGGCGTCATGCTGGTGACCTCCGGGCCGGGCGCGACAAACGCGGTGACGCCATTGCAGGATGCGCTGATGGATTCGATCCCGCTGGTCTGCCTGACCGGCCAGGTGCCGACCTCGCTGATCGGCTCGGATGCGTTCCAGGAGTGCGACACGGTCGGCATCACGCGGCCCTGCACCAAGCACAACTGGCTGGTGAAGGACGTCAACCAGCTCGCGGCAACGATCCACGAGGCCTTCCATGTGGCAACGACAGGGCGCCCCGGTCCGGTCGTCGTCGACATCCCTAAGGACGTTCAGTTCGCCAAGGGCATCTATGTCCCGCCGCAGACGGCGCCGCGCACCAGCTACCAGCCGAAGGTCCAGGGCGACCTGGAGAAGATCAAGGCGGCGGTCGAGCTGATGGCCGGCGCCAGGAGGCCGATCATCTATTCGGGCGGCGGCGTCATCAATTCCGGCCCGGAGGCGAGCCATCTGCTGCGCGAGCTGGTCGACCTGACCGGCTTCCCGATCACCTCGACGCTGATGGGCCTTGGCGCCTATCCGGCGTCGGGCAAGAACTGGATGGGCATGCTCGGCATGCACGGCACCTACGAAGCGAACATGGCGATGCACGATTGCGACGTCATGCTCTGCATCGGCGCGCGCTTCGACGACCGCATCACCGGGCGGCTGACAGCGTTTTCGCCGAATTCGAAGAAGATCCACATCGACATCGACCCGTCTTCGATCAACAAGAACGTCCATACCGACGTGCCGATCATCGGCGATGTCGGCCGTGTGCTGGAGGATCTTGTGCGACTGTGGCGGGCAACCGCCAAGGCCGACAAGAAGGCGCTTCACCCGTGGTGGGAGCAGATCGCCAAATGGCGCGCGCGCGATTCACTCGCCTACAAGATGAACCATGAGGTGATCATGCCGCAATATGCCGTCCAGCGGCTTTATGCGCTGACCAAAGACCTCGACACCTACATCACCACCGAGGTCGGCCAGCACCAGATGTGGGCGGCGCAGCACTATCATTTCGAGAAGCCGAACCGCTGGATGACCTCCGGCGGGCTGGGCACGATGGGCTACGGCCTGCCGGCCGCGCTCGGCGTGCAGATCGCGCACCCGGATGCGCTGGTCATCGATATCGCCGGCGACGCTTCGGTGCAGATGACGATGCAGGAGATGAGCGCGGCGGTACAGCACGAGGCGCCGATCAAGATCTTCATCCTCAACAACCAGTACATGGGCATGGTGCGGCAATGGCAGCAGCTGCTGCACGGCAACCGGCTGTCGCATTCCTATACCGAGGCGATGCCGGATTTCGTCAAGCTCGCCGAAGCCTATGGCGGCCACGGTATTCGCTGCGACAAGCCGGACGAGCTCGATGACGCCATCAAGGAGATGATCGCGGTCAAGAAGCCCGTCCTGTTCGATTGCCGCGTGGCGACGCTCGCCAACTGCTTCCCGATGATCCCGTCCGGCAAGGCGCATAACGAGATGCTGTTGCCTGATGAGGCGACCGACGAAGCTGTCGCCAACGCGATCGACGCCAAGGGCAGGGAACTGGTGTAGCCTGGTTCAAGGAAGCTGTGCGGAAACAGCAGATTAGCACAAAAGTTTGAAATCGAGATTCATGTCATGAACGCACAGTTGCAACCGACCGGCTCCGCCTATTTCATCGCCAAGGAGACGGAAAAACCAGAGAACCACACGCTTTCGGTCCTCGTCGACAACGAGCCGGGCGTGCTTGCCCGGGTCATCGGCCTGTTCTCCGGACGTGGCTACAACATCGAGAGCCTGACGGTCTCGGAAACCGAGCACGAAAAGCACCTGTCGCGCATCACCATCGTGACGCGCGGCACGCCCCACGTGCTGGAGCAGATCAAGCACCAGCTCGAGCGCATCGTGCCGGTGCATCGTGTCGTCGATCTCACCGTGCGATCGCAGGAATTCGGACAGGAGCGGCCATTGGAGCGGGAGCTCGCGCTGGTCAAGGTCGCCGGCACCGGCGAATCCCGCGTCGAGGCGCTCAGGCTCGCCGATGCATTCCGCGCCAGCGTCATCGACGCCAACACCGAGCATTTCATCTTCGAGATTACCGGCAAGGGCTCCAAGCTTGATCAGTTTATCGCCATCATGAAGCCGCTCGGGCTGGTCGAAATCTGCCGTACCGGAGTGGCGGCGATGAACCGCGGCCCGCAAGGGATGTAGTCATCCAGCTTGGCTCTATCTCGTCGCTTTGCCACCGATCGCATTGAATAGGGGAACGGCATGACATTCGACGCATTCTTCGCCCTGCTGGTCTATGCCTTCGTGACCTCGATCACGCCGGGTCCGAACAATTTCATGCTTTTGGCCTCGGGTGTGAATTTCGGCTTGGTCAAGACCGTGCCACACATGCTCGGCATCGGCTTCGGCTTCCTCGTGCTGTTGCTTGCCGTAGGCTTCGGGCTTGGCGCCGTGTTGACGGCCTTTCCGGTGCTGCATACCGGGTTGAAGATCGCCGGCGGCCTCTACCTGCTTTATCTGGCCTGGAAGATCGCCATGTCGCGCTCGCTCGGCGGCGAAGGCGAGGCGAAGGGCCAGCCGATGCGCTTCGTCGAGGCTGCGGCTTTCCAGTGGGTCAATCCTAAGGCCTGGGTGATGGCGATTACGGCCATGGCCGTCTATACCAATCCGGAACGCCCGTTTGTGTCCGTGGTGCTGATCGCGGCCGCTTTCGCCGTCGTCATGCTGCCGAGCATTTCGACTTGGGCCGGTTTCGGCATGGCGCTGCGCGGTTTTCTGGCTGATGCGGTGCGGCTCAAATGGTTCAACATCGCCATGGGCGTGATGCTTGCGGCGACGCTGTGGCCGATGCTGCGTTAGCTGCCGTTTTATTGTGCACTGCACATTAAATCTTCGTAATGACGGCTTTTGGCCCTTTTTCGCCTTCGGCATCCTCTATTATCTGGCAAAAGCGCGGCAAGAGGCTGCGAGTTGAGCTAGACTGCGGCCACCGGATAGCGGCGTGTCGGATCGAGAGGCCTTTTGTCGATGCGCGGAAAGATCGTATTTGCGGTGATTGCTGCAGCCTGCGTTGCCGCGGCGGCGTGGCTTTATCATTCGCCCACCGCAATGAGCGGTCTTCAGCAGATGCTGTCGGCGAAGCAGACGACGGCGGCGGCGGACAAGCCCGCTGCAGCGGCAAATGCCGCGCGTTCGACTTCGGTGGTTGCCGCCACCGCCTCGACGGCCGATTTCCCGGTCCGGCGCTATGCCATCGGCTTTGTGTCCTCTCCCGCCGTGGTCAGCATCAACGCACGGGTCTCGAGCCAGATCGTCGCAATCGCGGTCAAGGACGGACAGATGGTGAAGGCCGGCGACCTTCTGTTCTCGCTGGACGATCGCTCATTGAAGGCCCAATTGGCACGCGATCAGGCGACGCTCGCAAAAGACCAGGCGCTGCTTGCCAGCGCCACGGCCGATCTTCAGCGCGCCAAGAATCTCGTCGCCAGGCAGGCCGGAACACAGCAGACCTATGATCAGGCCGTCGCGGCGCAGAAATCCGCCGCGGCCACCGTCGACGCCGATAAGGCGACGATCGATGCGGACGAGGTCCAGCTTGGCTTTGCCACGATCAAAGCGCCGATTTCCGGCAGGCTTGGCGCGGTCAGCGTCGCGGTCGGCGACCTCGTCACCACCAGCAACGGCAGCAGCACGTCGACGCCGCTGGTGACGATCACGCAGGTCGACGCGCTGCAGGTGAACTTCAATCTTCCGGAAAGCGATCTTGCCTTACTGCACAAGGCGCTGGCGGCGCCGCAGCAAGGCGCGGTGACGCTGACCAAGGACGGCGGCCCGAAGCCGATCGGCAAGGGAACGCTGGATTTTGTCGATTCCAGCGTGGACACGGCATCCGGCACGATCGCAACGCGGGCCAGCGTGCCCAACACCGATCTTTCGCTGTGGCCGGGCCAATATGTCAATGTCGTGCTCGATGCCGGCATCATGCCGCAAATGACGTCCGTTCCGACGGTCGCCGTCCAGCCCAGCCAGAAGGGCCCGTTCGTCTATGTGATCAAGCCGGACAACACCGTTGAAATGCGGCCCGTGCAGGTCGCGCTGACAGAAGGCGCCAACACCGCGATCAGCCAAGGATTGAAAAGCGGCGAGCGTGTCGTCGTCGAAGGCCAGACCAAGCTGAAAAACGGCGCGGCGGTGCGCGAAGGCAAGGCCTCGACCGGTACCGGCGACCAGGCGACTCCGAAGGTCGCGGAGGCCGACAGGACGGGCGGAACACAGCCATGATTTCCGAATTCTGCATCCGCAGGCCCGTCGCCACGCTGCTCATGTCGTTCGCCTTGGTTCTGGGCGGGCTATTTGCTTACAAATTCCTGCCGGTCGCGGCGCTGCCAAGCGCGGAATTTCCGGTTGTCAATGTCTCGGCCTCGCTGCCTGGGGCCTCGCCGGAAACCATGGCGACCTCGGTGGCAACGCCGCTGATCAAGCAGTTTGCCACTATCGCCGGCATCGATTCGATCTCGACGACCAATTCGCTCGGCACGACCTCGATTGCCATTCAGTTCGTGCTCAACCGCGACATCGATGCAGCCGCCGCCGATGTGCAGGCGGCGATCGCACGCACGCAACGACAATTGCCGCCGGAGATGACCAGCCCGCCGAGCTATCGCAAGGTCAATCCAGCCGACGCACCGATCCTGCTGATGTCGCTGGTCAGCGACACCATTCCGCTGACCGATCTCGATGCCTTTGCCGAGAATGTGATTTCGCCGTCGCTGTCGACGATCGACGGCGTTGCGCAGGTTTCGATCTACGGCCAGCAGAAATATGCCGTCCGCGTCCAGATCGATCCGACGGCGCTCGCCGCACGCGGCATCTCGATCGACCAGCTGCAGACGGCCATTGCCTCGGCCAACAGCAACACGCCGCTCGGTGTGCTCAAGAACAACAAACAGCAGCTGACCATCACGGCGAACACGCAGCTGACCAACGCGGCGGGATTCTCCAACATCATCATCGCCACCAAGAACGGCCATCCGGTGCGGCTCGGCGAGGTGACCCGCGTCATCGATTCGGTCGAGACCACGACGACGGCAAGCTGGTATGACGGCACCCGCGCCATCATCATGGCGGTGCAGCGTCAGCCGGATGCCAATACCGTCGATGTCGTCGACCGCGTCAAGGCGATGCTGCCTTCCTTCGAGGGTCAGATGCCGGCAGCTGCGAGCATCCAGTTGCTCAACGATCGCTCGACATCGATCCGCGAGGCGGTCGACGACGTGCAGTTCACGCTCCTGCTCACTATCGCGCTGGTGGTGATGGTGATCTTCCTGTTCCTGCGCCGGGTGACGGCGACGGTGATCCCGGCCGTGGCGGTGCCGATTTCGCTCATCGCCACTCTGGGCGTGATGTACCTGTTCGGCTTTTCCATCGACAACATCTCGCTGATGGGACTGACGCTGGCGGTCGGCCTTGTCGTCGACGACGCCATTGTCATGCTGGAAAATATCTTCCGGCATATGGAGGAGGATGGGCTCTCGGCAATGGAGGCGTCGCTCAAGGGCGCCCGCGAAATCGGCTTCACCATCATCTCGATCTCGATCTCGCTGGTCGCCGTGTTCATTCCCGTGCTTTTGATGGGCGGCGTGATCGGGCGCATCTTCAACGAGTTCGCGGTGGTGGTGACGGTCGCCATCCTGGCATCGATGTTCGTCTCGCTGACGCTGACGCCGATGCTGTGCTCGCGGCTATTGTCGTTATCGAAAGCCGAGCAGAAAGCAGCGCACGGTGAAGGCCATAGACAAAACGTCTTCATGCGGGGCTATGACCGGCTGCTGACATTCTGCCTGCGCCACAATTTCCTGGTTTTCCTTGTCTTCCTGGTAACCGCCGGGCTGTCGGTGTGGCTGATCCAGATATCGCCGAAGGGCTTCTTCCCGCAGGAGGATATCGGCCAGGTCTCGGTGACGACCATCGCGCGCCAGGACATTTCGTTCGACGCCATGGTGAAGCTGCAGGGGCAAGTGGCTGATGTCTTCACCCATTCGCCCTATGTCGCGCATGTCGGCTGGTCGGCGGGCAGCGGAAACAATGCGCTCAACCAGGGCCAGCTCTTTGTGCAGCTGAAGGACAAGGACCAGCGCCCCAACATCGACAAGGTGCTTTCGGATCTGCGGCGCCAGCTTGCCAATGTGCCCGGCATCGAAACCTACATGCAGCCGGTGCAGAACCTGCGGCTCGGCGCGCGTTCTTCGGCGAGTGCCTACCAGCTTGCCGTGCAGGGCCTCGATACCGGCCTGACGAACGTCTGGGCGCAAAGGCTGACGGACGCAATGGCCGCCGATCATGCCGCCTTCACCGACGTGACCAATGACCTGCAGAACAACGCGCTACAGGCGACGCTGGTGATCGACCGCGACAAGGCGGCGAACCTCGGCGTCGATACCGACACGCTGCGCTCCAGTCTCTATGGCGGTTTCGGCACCCAGCAGGTGTCGACCATCTTCGGCTCGGCCGACAGCTACGACGTGATCATGGAGCTCGACCCGAAGATCGAGTGGTCGCCCGAGCGGATGCTGGCCATCAAGGTGAGAACGGCGAGCGGCAGCCTGGTGCCGCTCGGTGCGTTCGCTCGCGTCGATCGGACCGCCGGTGCTTTGACCGTCAACCAGCTCGGCCAGCTTCCGGCTGTGACCATCTCCTACAATCTGCCGCAGGGCGTGGCCCTCGGCGACAGCGTGAGCCACATCAACGCGCTGAAGGACAAGATCGGCATGCCGCCGACGATCTCGACCGCCTTCTCGGGCACGGCGAAGACGTTCCAGGATTCGCTTTCCAACCAGGGGCTGCTGATCGGCGGCGCGATCCTGACCATCTATATCGTGCTCGGCATGCTCTATGAGAGCTTCATCCATCCGCTCACCATCCTGACCGGGCTTCCATCGGCGGTGCTCGGCGCGCTGGTGGCGTTGCGGCTGGCGGGGATGGATCTGTCGGTGATCGCGGTGATCGGCATCCTGATGCTGATCGGCATCGTCAAGAAGAACGGCATCATGATGATCGACGTGGCGCTGGAACTCAGGCGCGAGGGGATGTCGCCTGTCGAATCCATCCACAAGGCCTGCCTGATGCGCTTCCGGCCGATCATGATGACTACGCTTGCCGCGCTGATGGGTACCATCCCGATCGCGCTCGGCACCGGCGCCAGCGCGGAATTGCGCCAGCCTCTCGGCGTGGCGGTGGTCGGCGGCCTTGTCGCCTCGCAGGCACTGACGCTGTTCGTCACGCCCGTCATCTACGTCTACATGGAGCATTTTTCCGGCTGGCTCGTCAGCGTATGGGCGGGGCACCGGGGCGAGCCGAGCCCGGTCGAGGCGGTCGACCAGCCGTCACTGTTCGACGACGAGGAAGAACCGGTGCCGCAGAAGGCGGCAGCCGAATAGCACTGGCCCAAGCCGTGGTGCTTGCGGCCGGAGGTCCGCGATCGTAATTTGATGCCATGCTGCACAATCACGACCACGACAACGAGCTTGATGCTTTTGCGGCGCGTGTGCGCGCACTGGAGACGATTCTCACCCGCAAGGGGCTGATCGATCCAGCGGCGATCGACGTCATCGTCGATACCTACGAAACCAAGGTCGGGCCGCGCAACGGCGCAAAGGTGGTGGCGAAGGCCTGGGTTGATCCCGGGTTTGCCGCATGGCTGAAGCGTGATGCGACGGCGGCCATCGAATCGCTCGGCCACACCGGCCGGCAAGGCGAACACATGCAGGCGGTGTTCAACACGGCCGACACGCACAACCTCGTCGTCTGCACGCTATGCTCCTGCTATCCATGGTCGGTGCTCGGCCTGCCGCCGGTCTGGTACAAGGCGCCGCCCTACCGTTCGCGCGCGGTGATCGATCCGCGCGGCGTGCTCGACGAATTCGGGCTGACCTTGCCGGCGACGACGGCAATCCGGGTGTGGGATTCGACCGCCGAGCTGCGCTATCTGGTGGTGCCGATGCGGCCCAGGGACACAGAGGGCTGGGATGAGGCGCGGCTCGCCGATCTGGTGACGCGCGATGCCATGATCGGCACGGCGCTGGCGCGGGAACCGGCATGAACGGGCCGCAGGATCTCGGCGGCCAGATGGGTTTCGGGCCGGTCGCGCCTGAACAGGACGAACCCTATTTCCATGCCGATTGGGAAAGGCGGGCGCTGGGCGTGACGTTGTGCGCCGGCGCCATGGGCGCCTGGAACATCGACGAGAGCCGGCACGCGCGGGAATCGCTGCACCCGGCCGACTACTATGCGTCGAGTTATTACGAAATCTGGATCAAGGCGCTGGAGGTGTTACTCAAACGCCATGGTTTCGTCAGCGACCGCGATCTGGCCAGGGGCGATGCGGTCGACCCGGTAGCGACACCCAAGCGGGTCCTGAAGGCGCAAGACGTTTCGGCGGTGCTGGCCAAGGGCGGGCCTTGCGACCGGCCGGTCGCCGTCCCGCCGCGATTCAAGGCAGGCGACCTCGTGCGAACCAAGAACTTTCATCCGACCGGCCACACCAGGCTGCCGCGTTACGCGCGTGGCAAGCGAGGCGTCATCGAGGCCATGCGTGACGGCTTCGTTTTTCCCGACACCAATGCGCACGGCCAGGGCGAAAACCCGCAATGGGTCTATACGGTGGCCTTCACCGGCAGCGAAATCTGGGGCGAGGGCGCCGACCCGACACTTGTCGTGTCGATCGATGCCTGGGAGAGCTATCTTGAAGCGGCGTGAGACGGGCTCAGTCGCCATCGCGCTGCCCGCCGGTGTCGAGGCGCCAGTCTTCGCCCAGCCGTGGCAAGCAGAGGCCTTCGCCATGACGGTGGCGCTACACGACAACGGGCTGTTTTCGTGGAGCGAATGGGCGGACGCCTTGTCGGCCGAGGTGAAGCGGCCGGGCGCCGCGCGCGACGGTCATGACTATTACAAGCACTGGCTGGCCGCGCTAGAAAAGCTGCTTTCGGCCAAAGGCGTTGCCGGTAGGAGCGACGTCGACAGCCTTGCTGCTGCCTGGGAACGGGCCGCGCATGCTACGCCGCATGGCAAGCCGATCCTGCTGGAGAACGATCCACAGCGGGCTGGGTAAGCTGTCGTCGCCCGGCGTTGTTCTCTTTACGTTCCTCTTCGTCGCTGATAGCCTGGCCCTGTCGCAGCAGCGTAATTGCAGGCGATGAAGTTGATGGTGACGGCAGTCACCTTGTCTTTCCCTCGCGAATCCGGTCTGTCGCGCTGATGGAATTCTCCCCTCAACAAGACGAGGCGCTGAAGGCGGTGGCCGGCTGGTTGAAAGCCGGCAAGCCGCAGCTGTTCCGGCTGTTCGGCTATGCCGGCACCGGCAAGACGACGCTGGCGCGCTATTTCGCCGAGCATGTCGACGGCCAGGTGCAGTTCGCCGCCTTTACCGGCAAGGCGGCGCAGGTGCTGCGTTCCAAGGGCGCGGTCAATGCCCGCACAATCCATTCGCTGATCTACCGGCCGAAAGGCGAGGAATCGGTAGCGGACGAGGTGACCGGCAAAACCTCGATGTCGCCGACCTTTTCGCTCAACCGGCAGAGCCCGATCTCGCGGGCCAAGCTCGTCGTCATCGACGAATGCTCGATGGTCGACGAGCAGCTTGGCCGTGACCTGATGAGCTTCGGCACGCCGATCCTGGTGCTTGGCGATCCCGGCCAGTTGCCGCCGATCTCCGGCGGCGGCTTCTTCACCGACCATGAGCCGGACATTCTGCTCACCGAAATCCATCGCCAGGCGCGCGACAACCCGATCATCCGGCTTGCGCTCGATGTGCGCGAGGGCCGCGAGTTCATGCGCGGCGACTATGGCGCGGCGCAAGTGATCGGCAAGGAAGACGTCACCCAGGAATTGGTGCTGAAGGCGGACCAGGTGCTGGTCGGCACCAACCGCACGCGCCGTCGCTATAATCAGCGGCTGCGCGAGCTGAAGGGGTTCAACGCCGATTATCCGCAAGCCGGCGACAAGCTGGTCTGCCTGCGCAACGATCCAGCCAAGGGGTTGCTCAACGGCTCGCTGTGGAAGGTGATGACCTCGTCGCGCGAGACGGTCAAGCCCGGCATCAATCTGCTGGTCTCGCCGGAGGAAGACGATCCGGATCGCGGCGTCGCCAAGATCAAACTGCTCAAGGCGGCGTTCGAAGATCCGGACGCCGACATTCCCTGGCAGCAGAAGAAGCGCTTCGACGATTTCGATTATGGCTACGCGCTGACCGTGCACAAGGCGCAGGGGTCGCAGTGGAACGAGATCGTGCTTTTCGACGAAAGCTGGGCATTCAAGGAAACCCGGCAGCGTTGGCTCTACACCGCCATCACGCGCGCGGCCGAACGGCTGACGATCGTCCGATAGGGCGGCCGTATCAGCGCTGGGCGATCGGTCTGGCGCCAAGCCATTCCCAGGCGGCGGTTTCGTCCTTAGCCTCGAAATGCCGGAGTTCGATAGGCAAAGAGGCTGGCAAGAAGGCTCTTGCCTCCGCTATCCAGTTCGGCTCACCGACCGCCGCGCAGCGGCCGATATGCTCCACCGCGTGAGCTATGCCCTGTTCGATCGTCTCGTCCGATACGTCGGTCCAGTCGACACCCTCATGATCGATCAGGCGCACCAGCACGTCGATTTTCGTGTGCAGCGCGTAGGCTGCCTCCAGCAATCCGAACAGGTTTTCGGCATCAGCCGCTGCGACATGGCCGACGACATCGATGGCGAAGAGGTCTTCGCGATCGGTATCGATGCGGCGGATCGCCGGCACGGCATCGAGAAAATTCAACAGGAAACTCCTTGCGCTCGATTTTCTTCGTTCCCCTGGAACACCTGAAACCCTCTGTCTGTTCCCCTTAAAGGCGCTATAGATGCGCGCCGAGATCAGCCTGGAACCGTGCAAATGCCTGCAAAGCTTTCCGTCAACCTCAATGCCATCGCCATGCTGCGCAACCGGCGCGACCTGCCGTGGCCAAGCGTGACGGGGCTCGGACGCATCGCCCTTGCCGCCGGTGCGCATGGGCTGACGGTGCACCCGCGACCCGACGAGCGGCACACCAGGCATTCCGATCTGCCTGAGATCAGGGCGCTGATCGACGACGAGTTCCCGAGTGCGGAATTCAACATCGAGGGCTATCCGACCGAGGAGTTCCTGGCGCTTGTGGAAAAGCATCAGCCGGAACAGGTGACGCTGGTGCCCGACGACCCGGTGCAGGCGACTTCCGACCATGGCTGGAACTTCGCCGCCGGGGCTGCGTTCCTGACACCGGTCGTCAAGCGCCTGAAGAAGGGAGGCTTTCGCGTATCGCTCTTTTCCGATCCGGATCCCGATGGCGTGAAAGCCGCTCGCGACACCGGCGCCGACCGGATCGAACTCTACACGGGTCCATATGGCAGCTATCATTCCGATTCGGCAAAAGCGGCGAAGGAATTGGAGAAATTGGGAAAGACGGCGGATGCCGCACTTGCTGCAGGGCTCCAGGTCAATGCCGGGCACGACCTTGTGGTGAGCAATTTGCCGGCACTGGCCAGGCGCATCCCGGCAATGGCCGAAGTGTCGATCGGACATGGGTTGACAGCCGATGCGTTGGAGTATGGCATGGCCGCAACGGTCAGGCGGTTTCTGAAGGCTTGTGGCTGGTAGAGAGAGGCGAGCCGATAGGCCGTGCGTTCCCGGCATGGCAGCGCGTCCTTTCCACCCCGCAGCATAGAGCACCGCACGTCTATGGGAGTGTCGTCCATGGCCCTTGCTCACGCCGGTAGCGAGGCAGAACCCATCGAGCAATCCAGCCACTCCACCGTCGAGCAGCACAGCACCAAGGTGCTGATGCTGGGCGCGCTGGGCGTGGTTTACGGCGATATCGGCACCAGCCCAATCTATGCATTTCGGGAAGCGCTGCACGCATCGTCGGGACCGGTAGCCCGCAACGACGTCCTTGGCGTGCTGTCGCTTATCGTCTGGGCGCTGACGATCATCGTCACGATAAAGTACGTCGCTTTCGTTCTCAGAGCCGACAACAAGGGCGAGGGCGGCACGCTGTCGCTGATGTCGCTTGCGCGCAGCGCTTATCCCAATGGAGCCAAGCTCATCCTGGGGATCGGGCTGTGCGGCGCGGCGCTGTTTTTCGGCGACGCCATTATAACGCCGGCCATCTCCGTGCTTTCGGCGGTCGAAGGCCTGGAAGTGGTGACCCCGACGCTGGAAACCTATGTGGTTCCGATCACGCTGGTCATCCTGGCAATGCTTTTTGCCGTGCAACGCTTTGGCACCGGCAGGGTGGCGGCCGTGTTCGGACCGGTGACGGCAGTGTGGTTCCTGGCGATCGGCGCCGCCGGGGTGTACCATCTGCTGGACGACCCGTCGGTCCTGCTGGCGATCAATCCCTATTACGCGGTCGCTTATCTGGCCAATACGCCCACCGGTGCCTTCGTCACGGTCGGGGCGGTGTTCCTGGCGGTCACCGGGGCCGAAGCCCTCTATGTCGACCTCGGTCATTTCGGGCGCAGGCCGATCGTGCTGGCATGGTTTTCCGTGGTGTTCCCTTGTCTGCTCCTCAACTATTTCGGACAAGGCGCGTTCGTTCTGGCCAACGGCGGCAAACCCACCAATCCATTCTTCCAGATGCTGCCTGATTGGGCGCTGATGCCCATGGTTGGGCTGGCCACGGCAGCGACCGTGATCGCCAGTCAGGCGGTGATCTCCGGCGCTTTCTCGCTGACCCGCCAGGCGGTGCAGCTCAATCTGCTTCCGCGCATCGAGGTGCAGCATACGTCCGAAATGCAATCCGGCCAGATCTACATGCCGCGCGTCAATCTGGTGGTTGCGCTGGGCGTGATGTTGCTGGTGGTCGGCTTTGGCGGTTCGAGTTCGCTGGCTTCCGCCTATGGCATTTCGGTGACTGGCGAAATGCTGATGACAACCATCCTGCTGTTTGTCGTGATGCGGTTCCGGTGGAAATGGCAGCTTGCACTGGCGGCGGCGCTCACACTGCTGTTTGGCACGATCGATACCGGATTTTTCCTCGCAAACATCGTCAAGATCCTCGAAGGCGGGTGGGTCTCGATAACAGTCGCTTGCGCCATGGGGCTGATCATGTCCACGTGGATCCGCGGCACCCGCTATTTGTTCGAAAAGACCCGCCGGAACGAGATTCCGCTCGATTTCCTTGCCGGCAATCTGCTGAAGAAGAAGCCGCATCTGGTGTCGGGCACCGCAGTGTTCCTGACCAGCGATCCGCTGAGCGCGCCGACCGCGCTGATGCACAGCCTCAAGCACTACAAGGTGCTGCACGAGCAGAATGTCATCCTTTCGGTGGTGACGGCACCGCAGCCGGTTGTGCCCGACAGCGAGCGCGTCAAGATGGAGACGGTCAACGAACTGTTCATGCGGGTGACGCTGACCTTCGGCTATATGGAGCAGCCCAACATCCCGCGTGCGCTGGCGATCTGCCGCAAGCAGGGCTGGAAGTTCGACATCATGACGACATCCTTCTTCCTGTCGCGGCGCTCGCTCAAGGCCTCGCCCAATTCCGGCATGCCGGTCTGGCAGGACAAGCTGTTCATCGGGCTGGCGCGCACGGCGGCCGATGCGACGGAATATTTCCAGATCCCGACCGGACGCGTGGTCGAGATCGGGACGCAGGTGGCTATTTAAAAACGTGTCCGTTGCGACATTCCAGGTAGTCTGCCGATGGGACTGAGTCTGCCAAGTCGTGGACGACTCGCAATATCGGGACGGAGCCATTACGTGACGGCACTTGATATTGCAGCGCAGCAAGCGTAGAGCACCGCCCGCTTATCGGAGTGTCGTCCATGGCCCTTGCCAATGCTGGTAACGAGGCAGAACCTGTCGAACAATCAAGCCATTCTGAGGTCGAGCAGCACAGCACCAAGGTGCTGATGCTGGGCGCACTCGGTGTGGTTTACGGCGATATAGGCACCAGCCCGATCTATGCATTCCGAGAGGCGTTGCATGCATCAGCCGGCGGCAACGTCGCCAACCGTGGCGACATCCTGGGCGTACTCTCGCTGATCATCTGGTCGCTGACGATCACCGTCACCATCAAATACATCATGTTCGTGCTTCGTGCCGACAATCGCGGCGAGGGCGGGGTGCTGTCGCTGATGGCGCTGGCGCGCAACAGTTTCCCGACGCGCTCGGCGGTGATCCTCGGCATCGGCATTGTCGGCGCGGCGCTTTTTTTCGGCGACGCAGTCATTACGCCGGCGATCTCGGTACTATCGGCGGTCGAAGGCATGAATGTCGTCACGCCGACATTCCAGCCCTATGTGGTGCCGCTGACGCTGGCCATCCTGGCGATCGTGTTTGCGGTACAGCGGTTCGGCACCGGCGGCGTAGGATTGGTGTTCGGGCCAGTCACGGCGCTGTGGTTCCTGGCCATCGGCCTTTCCGGCATTAACCACATCATCGCCGATCCGGAAATCCTGCTGGCGATCAGCCCGCATTACATCGTGTCGTTCCTGGTCAACTCGCCCGACGTCGCCTTCGTCACTGTTGGTGCGGTCTTCCTCGCCGTCACCGGCGCTGAGGCGCTCTATGCCGATCTCGGCCATTTCGGCCGCAAGCCGATCGTGCTCGCCTGGCTGGCAATTGTGTTCCCTTGTCTGTTGCTCAACTATGTCGGGCAAGGTGCCTTCGTGCTCGCAAATGGCGGTGTTGTCGGCCATCCCTTCTTTGAGATGAACCAGGGCTGGACGCTTATTCCGATGGTCGTGCTGGCGACGGCGGCGACCGTCATCGCCAGCCAGGCGGTGATCTCCGGCGCTTTCTCGCTGACCAGGCAGGCGGTGCAGCTCAACATGCTGCCGCGTTTCGTCATCCAGCACACGTCGGAAAAACAGTCGGGCCAGATCTATCTGCCGCGCATCAACCTGATGCTGGCGCTGGTGGTGATGTTGCTGGTGGTCGGCTTCGGCGAATCCAGCCGCCTGGCCTCGGCCTACGGTATTTCGGTGACCGGCAACATGCTGGTGACGAACATACTGCTTTTTGTTGTAATGACGCGCATCTGGAAATGGCCGCTCGGCGTCGCGGTCGCCTTGATGGCGGTGTTCGCCTTCGTCGATACCCGCTTCTTTGCAGCCAACATAGTCAAGGTGTTTGAAGGGGGCTGGTCCTCGCTTGCCATTGCCGCAGTTATTGTGCTGACCATGTGGACCTGGATCCGCGGCACCCGCTATTTGTTCGAAAAGACCCGCCGGAACGAGATCCCGCTGGATTTCCTCGCCGGCAATCTGCTGAAGAAGAAGCCGCATCTGGTGTCGGGCACCGCAGTGTTCCTGACCAGCGATCCGCTGAGTGCGCCGACGGCGCTGATGCACAGCCTCAAGCACTACAAGGTGCTGCACGAACAGAACGTCATCCTTTCGGTGGTGACGGCGCCGCAGCCTGTCGTGCCCGACAGCGAGCGCGTCAAGATGGAGACGGTCAACGAGCTGTTCATGCGGGTGACGCTGACCTTCGGCTACATGGAGCAGCCCAATATCCCGCGCGCGCTGGCGATCTGCCGCAAGCAGGGCTGGAAGTTCGACATCATGACGACATCCTTCTTCCTGTCGCGGCGCTCGCTCAAGGCATCGCCCAATTCCGGCATGCCGGTCTGGCAGGACAAGCTGTTCATCGGGCTGGCGCGCTCGGCGGCCGATGCGACGGAATATTTCCAGATCCCGACCGGACGCGTCGTCGAGATCGGGACGCAGGTGGCTATCTAAACAAACGGCCGTGCCCCTTGAGGGCACGGCCATTGTGAGGCTCAGCTCACCAGAGCCGCCTTGTTTGCTTCAAGAAATTGCTTCAGCGGCTGCGGCTTCCTGCCGGACAGCGTCTCGACCGCGTCGGTCACCATGCTGATGCGACCGGAGCGGGTGTTGGTATCGAAGGAAACGATAACGGGGGCGAAAGCCTCGGGAACGCCGGCTGCCTTCAATCCCTCGGTCAGCGCTTCATCCGAAAGCTGGACAACTTCGATCGGCTTGCCGGTGATCTCGGTGACGAGGGCTGCAATTTCGGCCATCGTGTGGGCCTTGGGGCCGGTCAGCGTGTATGTCGTGCTTTCGGTTGCGCTCGAAGCGAGGCCGGCGGCAATCGCGGCAGCCATATCGTCGCGCGCGCCGTGGGCAATGCGGCCGTCTCCAGCGGACGTGTACCACTGCCCAGAGGCGATGGCGTGCGGCAGCGCCAGGAACAGGTTCTCCTGATACCAGCCGTTGCGGAAGATGGTGGAGGGGATACCGCTCGCCTTGATCGCCTGCTCGGTGCCGTGGTGATCGGGCGCAAACAGCACCGGCGATCCTGGCTCCGGATTGGGCATCGATGTGTAGAGCAGATGCGAAACACCCGCGCTTTTTGCGGCGGCGACCGCGGTCTCATGTTGCTTCAGGCGCTTGCCCGGAATGGCGAGCTCGTTTGTCGAAATGATCAGAACCCTGTCGGCGCCGGTAAATGCACTGGCCAACGATGCGGTGTCGTCGAAGTCGACCGTCCTGATGGTGACGCCTCGGGCTGCCAGATCGGCCAGATTTTCCGGATTGCGGGTAGCGGCGATGATGCGCTGAGGGGAGACCTTGAGCGTGTCAAGCAGATGATTGATGACGCCGCGGCCAAGCTGGCCGGAGGCGCCGGTGACGAGAAGGGTGTCGGTCATGAAAGGTCCTGACGTTGCGCCGGAGCGGCGGGTGCATATGTTAGTCTCAAAAAGAGACCAGCACTAAAATAGGAATTGACCCATCCTCGTAAAGAAGGCAGTTTTGCGGGAGGTAGGCACAGCCAGGGAACCAGCCATGGACGGCAAGATCGTCAATCTGAGATCGAAGCTCGAGATCTACAAAGCAGGCAGCGGTGGCGGAAACCTTGCGGATTGCCCGGTTCGCGACGTGATCCAGGGCATAAGCAACAAATGGAGTTCGCTGCTGATGGAGGCCTTGGCCGAGAAGCCGTACCGCTTTGGCGAGTTGCGGCGCCTCGTGCCCGATATTTCACAGCGCATGCTCACCCAGACGCTGCACGATCTGCAGCGCGACGGCTATGTGCATCGCGAGGTTTTTCCGACCAAACCGCCGAGCGTTGAATACAGCCTCACCGATCTCGGGCGCTCGATGTTTGGACCCTTGCACCAGCTGATCCAATGGGCCGAGCTCAATCACGGCGCTGTACGCGAGGCGCGGAAGGTTTTCGATGCTGCCGAAGGCTGAGTCTCAAGGCCGAGACAGCGGCTTGATTTAGCGACAACGCTGAAGGATTGTCCGGCCTGGGTCGGGTCGGGCAAATGGGCAATTCTCTGGACATCGCGATTGCCGGCGCGGCGATCAGTTACGCGCTCATCGGAACGGACGTATCGATACTGCGCTGGAGGCTTGCGTCCGCGACAGGCTGGTGGCCAGTGGCAAGCATTCCGCCGGAAACGAATATCCTTGCCTCGATGATTACCGGCACTGTGATCAATCCATTCAAGCCGATCGGGCTTGCGGAAGCCCGGTGGCCGGATCGTTTCGGCGGATGATTTCCGAAAGGTGCGAGCCCTTCGCCTGTAGGAATGTATGGAGGCGTTGCGGATAATCGGGAGCGACCGCGTCCTTCACGGATGGGCGTTTGCGCAACGCCTCGCGCCACACCTGGACATGCGGCTTTCCGTCCAGGATGCCGAAATCGCCGATCCGGTCGAAGACGTCGAAATAGCGGAAAATCGGCCCGTAGACCGCGTCGACCAGTGAAAAGCGCTCACCGGCGAACCACGGCCCAACCGCGCCATTCGCCAGTTCCACTTCCAGGCGATCGAACACCGCCGATAGCGCCTCGCTTTCGGCGAGCAACGCGGCTTCCGTAGGCGCTGAATAGAAGCGACCGATGGCGCTGAGGATTGCCGAGCCAAACTCGATCCAGGCGCGATGTCGGGCACGGGCATAGGGATCGGTGGGATGCAGCGGATTGGGCTGGGTTTCCTCGAGGAATTCGAGGATGACGAGCGATTCGAAGATCACCGTTTCCTGGCCGTCATGCTCAACGCGAAGCAGCGGCACCTTGCCGAGCGGCGATATCGCCTTGAACCAGGCAGGCTTGTTGGCGAGATCGACGGCGATGCGCTCGAACGGCACGCCCTTTTCGCGAAGCGAAATCGCCGCGCGCTGCACATAGGGACAAACATGGTGGCTGACGAGGATGAGCTTGTCGGTCATCTCACTCTCCCCAGACATAGTTCAAGGCGCCGTTCTCGACGCGGGTGGAGAGGAACATCAGGCGGGAGCCCTTCGGCGCTGGGCCTTCGAGGCGATCACCGTTCGCCATGTCGAACGAGGCGCCGTGCCATTGGCAGACGAGCTTGCCGTCCTTGCAGTCGAGCGGGCCACCGAAGTGCAGGCAGACGTTGGCGGCGGCGCGGATACGCTCGCCGCTGCCGTAGACATGGACCTCGCGGCCGAAAAACGGAGCGATCAGGCTGCCTGTTTCCGGAATGTCGGCGATCCTGCAGATTTCATGCTTCATCGGAATTGCCTCTCATGATTGATGCGATTGCATCTATATAGATGCATTTGCATCGATCGTCAAGCTTGATGCAGTTGCATCTATCGCCTACGATGTAATCATGACCGGGATTCCTTCACCTCCAGCAATCAAAGCCTGGGCCCGCCTGATGCGGGTTTCGCGCCAGTTGTTGGAACGAGCCGAGGACGCGCTGAAGGACAGTGGCCTGCCGCCGCTTGCCTGGTACGACGTGCTGCATGAGCTTGCCGAGGCGGGCGAGGGCGGATTGCGGCCGTTCCAACTCACCGAGCGCACCCTGTTTGCGCAATACAACATCTCGCGGCTGCTGGCGCGGCTCGAAGCCGACGGGCAGGTCGAGAAGCTTCCAGTTGCCGATGACGGCCGCGGGCAAACCATCCGCATCACCGGCAAGGGGCGCGAGACGCGCCGCCGCATGTGGGTCGTCTACGGCCGCTCGATATCGGAGTTGGTCGGCTCCCAGCTTTCCAACGATGATCTGGACACGCTGTCGGCTCTGCTTGGGCGCCTGCGAGATCCGCCCGCCCTGGCGTGACACGCCTTCGTGCCGAAGATGGCGCGGATCTGCGAGGTCAGGCACTGCCCCAAAGGAATGCCAATGTCGCCAGAACCCCAAGCCCGACGCGGACCAGATGCAGATTGCCCCATTTGACGATCATTGTCCGAGCCTCAGGATTGACGGTGTTAGCGTCCATCACCTCCAGCAGCCGATTTGCCGGCATCATCACCAGCAGCGTCCATGGCCAAGGCAGGATGATCAGCACGGCGCCGGCCAGATAAGCGAGATTGCCGGTCTGCCACCACGCGACGAGGCCCAGAATACAGGCGATGACGGCGATCGAGGCCTGCATGGCGGCGCCGCGCTTGTAGGAAGGCTGCCATTCCTGCAGCAATGCTTTGTCATCGAGGCGAAGCCGCGCCGGCTGTTCGGCGACGCTGACGTAGATAGCCGCGCCTGCAAACACAGCGGCAACGGTCAAGGCAAGCAATCCGGCGAGCATGATCCGTGTCTCCCGTAATGCCCCGCATGGAGCAAGCTACAGAAATAAAGGCTTGCGCCGGGTCGGGCAATACGCCATAAAGCCGAACCGTAACGTACGGTACGCGGTCGAGTTCGTATCTGAACTGCGGGTGAGTTCGCCTCCTGAGGAAAGACTGTGTTGCACGCTGTGACCGACATCGACACCAGCGAGACGCTGACGGAGCGGCAGAAGGCCGTGCTCGACGCCGCCCTTCGCCTGCTGGTCGAAGAGGGCGATCAGTTGACCATGACCGCCGTGGCGCGGCGGGCGAGCTGCTCGAAGGAGACGCTCTACAAATGGTTCGGCGATCGCGACGGGCTGTTGACGGCAACGGTGCAATGGCAGGCGTCCAAGGTGCGGGTAGTGCCGGTCGACCGCAAGGGACTCGATCTTGCCTCGCTGACGGCGAGCCTCGAACTTTTCGCTTCGGACTGGCTCAGGGTAATTTCGAGCGACACCTCGATCGCGCTGAACCGGGTGGCGGTCGGCCATGCTAGTTCGGGGAAGGACGATCTCGGCGCCATCGTGCTGGAGAACGGCCGCTTCGCGCTGGCCAGGCGGCTGAAGCCGGTGCTGGAGGCAGGCAAGGAAGCTGGTTTCCTCGAGTTTTCCGACGCTGAGATGGCTTTCCGCACCTTTTTCGGGCTGGTCGCCCGCGACGTGCAGATCCGCCTGCTGCTCGGCGACCGGCTGGAATTGACTGATGCGGCGATCGGCGGCGATGCCGTCCGGGCGACGCAGCAGTTTCTCGCTCTTTACGGGGCAAAAACCGGGCCGCAGGGCCTCTGAATTCAAAACGGGAAGGAAGAAAAATGCGTGTCTATTACGATCGCGACGCCGATCTCAACCTGATCAAAGGCAAGAAGGTTGCCATCATCGGCTATGGCAGCCAGGGCAGGGCGCATGCGCTCAACCTCAAGGATTCCGGCGTCAAGGATATCGCCATTGGCCTCAAGGCCGGCTCGGCGACCGCGAAGAAGGTCGAGGCCGACGGGCTCAAGGTGATGAGTGTGGCCGATGCCGCCAAATGGGCCGACCTGATGATGATGGCGACGCCCGACGAGCTGCAGGCCGACATCTACAGATCAGAGATCGCGCCGAACATCCGCGACGGCGCGGCGATCGCCTTCGCCCACGGCCTCAACGTGCATTTTGGCCTGATCGAGCCAAAAGCCTCGGTCGACGTCGTCATGATCGCGCCAAAGGGCCCGGGCCACACGGTGCGCGGCGAATACCAGAAGGGCGGCGGCGTGCCGTGCCTGGTCGCGGTCAACCAGGACGCTTCGGGCAATGCGCTCGATTTGGCGCTCTCCTACGCCTGCGGCGTCGGCGGTGGCCGTTCGGGCATCATCGAGACCAATTTCCGCGAGGAGTGCGAGACCGACCTGTTCGGCGAGCAGGTGGTGTTGTGCGGCGGTCTGGTCGAGTTGATCCGCGCCGGTTTCGAGACACTGGTGGAAGCGGGCTATGCGCCGGAAATGGCCTATTTCGAGTGCCTGCACGAGGTCAAGCTAATCGTCGACCTGATCTATGAAGGCGGCATCGCCAACATGAACTATTCGATCTCGAACACCGCCGAATGGGGCGAATACGTCTCGGGTCCGCGCATCATCACCGCCGAGACCAAGGCCGAGATGAAGCGCGTGCTCAAGGACATCCAGACTGGCAAGTTCACCTCGGAATGGATGCAGGAATACCGCGCCGGCATGTCGCGCTTCAAGGGCATCCGCCGCAACAACGACAGCCACCAGATCGAGGAAGTCGGCGCCAAGCTGCGCGCGATGATGCCGTGGATTTCCAAGAACAAGCTGGTCGACAAGGCCAAGAACTGAAGGAAATCCACGTTCGTTTCGTTACGCGTCCTCGGGCTTCGCCCTGCGGGCGCGTGGGAATTTCCAAGAACAAGCTGGTCGACAAGGCCAAGAACTGATCGCAATTTCATTGTCGATCAAGAAAGCCGGCGGAGCGATCCGCCGGCCTTTTTGCGTTGATTTCTCAGCAGGCGCGCTATTCCCGCTGTCGTGGTATGCGTGTGCAGGGCATGGCACAAAATGGCCAAGGGGGTGAGCGTTGGAACTCAAATTTCTGTTGGTCGGGTTTGCCGGCGCGGTTGCCGGCATGCTGTCCCTCGTCACCTTGCTGAAGTGGTGGGAGGTGAGGGCGGTCAGCCGCTGGTCTCCGACGCAGGGAAAGATCATCTCGTCGCGGGTCGAGGCTCGCGAGGTGACCAGTTCGGGATCCGGTTCGGACAGCAGAGGGTCGACCGAGATGCGCAACTTCCCGGCGATCACCTTCGAATACAAGGTGAACGGCAAGAAGTTTCGCAGTTCGCACTACAGCGTGCAGGAGAACCTTGGAAACTTTGCGGTGGCGGAAACCCTTGCGAAATTTCCAAACGGGGCCGGCGTAACCGTCTTCTACAATCCGGCCGATCCAGCCAAGGCCGTGATCGAACGCACCATGCCCGACGGTTCCTTCAAATTCATGGTCCAGCTTTCGGCCGGGTTGGTGGTCGGCGCGCTGGTATTGGTCTTCTCCGTTGGCGGCGTCCTGGAAGCGATCCGGCCGTTTTTGCCCAAGCCGCAGAACCTCGGCGCCGCGGCCCTGCTGCTTTTCATGGGATTGTTTGTCCTGCGCATGGGCTTTGCCCAGAAGTCACTTGCGGAACAGGCGGCCAAATGGCCCATCACGGCAGGACGCATCGACGCCTCGGGCCTGCAGAAATTCGAGACCCGCGACAGGTCCGGAGGCGGCTATCGGCCTTGGCACACAGTTTTCAAATCCCGCATCGTCTACAGCTATAGCGTTGCCGGCCAGCGCTACGCCGCCGATCGCATCGCTTTCGGCGCAAACGTGACGGCGTCGCTGCCGAGCCTCGTCAGCGGTCAATCGCAGCGCTACCTCGAGGGCGACAAGGTCGAGGTCCACTACGATCCCGCCAATCCGGCTGCAGCCGTTCTCGAATGCAGGGTGCGTGGGCTTTGGCTACTGTGGGTCTGCGCCGCTGGCTTCCTCGGTGGAGCCGCGCTTCTGGTAGGCGTAATCTGAAGCTGCTGTTCTAGATGCTGCATATCCAGCGGAAGAAGGCACCTGTCGTCAGCATCTGACAAGAACTCCGCTGTCGAAGCCAGGCCAGGTCAATCTCACCGTCGTGCCATTGCCAACGATATGGACGAGACGCGAGAACGGCTCTTCAATCGTGGGATCAGAACCGTAGCATTGGCTGGCCCGCGCCACCCAGCCCGTGGATATCTTGCGAAACGTTGCGTGTTCGCAGCCGAAAGCAGGAACCGACAGTGCCTCAGGGTACAATGTGTAAACAGTCTGGCGTTGAACATCCGCGACGGCGGTACAGTTCGATCTGTCCCCGGACCATGTGCCCACATAGGGTTCCGTGGCAAAGGCGCTGCCGCACGAAAATGTTAAGATCGAAATGAGCATCAAGAGATTTCGCATCATCGATTTCTTTCTTTCGACCGGGCCTCGGGTCATGCTAAAGCATCGATGCTTAAACTTCACAATGCTGCTGCTCCAGGGACTCAAATGATCATCCGCAAAGCAGCAGCTATTTTTCTGAGCATGCTGAGCCTGTTGCAAGCAGCGAACGCGACAGAATGTTCGCTCAGCCAGGCGACCTATCGCGAGCCGCGTTCGGGAGCGACGATACAGTTCCGGCCCATCGACCGCGAACCGGCCGCGCTGACGACAGAGGTCTTTTCGCTGATCGTGCCCAATACCCCCATTCGTCTGCCATCGGACATCACCTGGACCAATGGCAAGTACTCGTTTCCTGTGGGGACGATTCGGCACACCTGCAACGACGACGATCGTGAGGCGGGTCTCGAGGACGGCACCGGGCTGTGCAGAGTGTGGGATGGGCAGGTCTATGCGTTCAACGCAGGCGGTGCCGAGCAGTTGAGCTCCCGCGAAGCCTCGCCGGCACCAACAGGGTTGCTGCTGCCTGACTTTGGCGCGATTTTTACCGAATGGCCCGATTTCGCCAAAGCCAACCCCGATGGTTCGGCCTGGGATGCCTTTACCTTGACGGGTTGCAGCGATGAATAGCAAGAGACTGCCGGCCTGCATCTGCGCCCTGCCGGTCCTTCTGGCCATGGCCATCGGGGCGCGTGCCGACCAAAGCAAGCCGTCGCGTCCGCCTGTCGACAAATGCACCTGGGAACGGCTGGCGGACAGAGATGTCGGGCTGGCTGCCTGGGTACAGCGCTGCGATTTCGGATTCCGCCAGATCCATTTCGAGCTTGGCGGCAATGCTCTTGCCATCAAATACAGCGATGGCGGGCCGGCCGATCCCGTCGTCGAAGTCTTCGATATGCTGCCGGGCGAGGCCGCTGGCGCCGCGTTGCAGCGAATATACTCGCAGAAGACCGAGAAGGCTATCAGCACACGTTGCGTGCTCATGCCTTACACCGAAGGGGTCACGCCCACGGGCACCCTGCGGTATGTCTTCAGTCCCGATGCCGTTTATCTCAGTGAATTGAAAGCCGTTGCAGACCTTGACGAGGTCGGCGAACCGCCATGCGGCGAATGGGGCGAAGCCCCGGACGGCATTCAGTATTTCGAGGTACAATCACCCGAGCTGCGAAAGCTTCTGTTCATTCGCGTTGGCCAGGAGGAGCCGCTGTTTGACGAGCAGACACTGCAAGTCCTGCCACCCGGATAGGGCCGGGAACCTCAACCGTAGTGCCAGCTGGGCTTTGGTTCGGTGCCGGTGAACATCACCCCAATTCGGTCCTCGCGGCGCCAGCGGACCTCCGCCTTGTAGGCAATGCCGTCGGTTGGAACGTAGAGCAGGAACTCATCGGGCACGCGCGCGTCGATCGAGACCTTCAATTCGGCACCGCCGGCATGCATGTTGCGCAGCGTGCATGTGACCTCGGAGTTGGTCATGCCGGTCAGGATCGCCGCGCCCTTCAAGACGCGCTGCCGGCGTTTGTCCCTCTGTTCGTCCTCGGCCATCGTACGCAATCCAGCGATCTTTCGCGTCTCGGGCGTTCTGATCGGGAGGATTATTAGACCTGGCTGATAAAAATAGCGTTATCGCTGGTGGAGGCTGGACGATTTTCGCGATTCCTGGCTGAAAGAAAAAGGCGCCGCGAAGCACGGCGCCGAATGATGCTTGTTGTCGGCCTGCTCAGCTATAGGGCGAATAGCATTGCTGGCGCGGGCCGTTGTAGGGCTGGAACGTGTTGTCCCAGGCGCGGTACGACCGGTAGCGATTGTAACACCATTGGACATGCGCGCTGGACAGCCGCTGTGTCCGGTAATAGCGCCGCGGTGGCGGCGCGTCGTAGTAGTTGTAGTTGTTGTACAGGCTGCCAAGGCCGAGCCCCAGGCCCAAGCCAAGAATCGCGGCGCCCGCACCACCATCATCATAGTAGCCGCCACGGTAATGGCGGCGATGATGGCGCCTACGCCAGCTGTCGTCCCAGCCGCCATTGTCCCAGTGTCTCGAAAAATGACGGCCGCGGAAATTGTTGGACCGCCATCTCCAATCATTGTCGCCGTGCCATTGCCGAAAGCCGCGATGGCGCCAACGCCAGATCTGCCTGTCGTTGCCGCCTGCCCAATCTTCACGAATTTGCACGATGTCGGCGGCATTGCCCGCCACCGGCAGCAGGGGTTTGGGCATCGGCCCGGCAAGCGAGGGGGCCGAGAGGCCGGCTATCAGACCGAGGGCCATCAGCCCGGATCTGACGGAAGATAAAAAGAGCGGTTTCATCGCACTCTCCTAAGATTCAGGCCCCACGCCCAGAATACCCAGGGAAGAGCCCATTCATGGAACTTTCCATCTGAACGGAGGATGAACAAAAAAGGTTCCATCAACCATGACGAGCGCGCGGTCAATCGGGGCCGCCTGGGTTCTACGCCCTTGTTTTCGAGCGCGCTTGCGGGCAAAGGTCAAAGCCATGTCGCTGCGCCTTGCCACATTCAACGTCGAAAACCTGATGAACAGGTTTGATTATTCCGGATACCGCAATCAGCTCAACGAAGATCGCACGCTGGCGCTTTTCGACATCCAGAGCGAGGCCGAATACAAGATGCTCGAGCAGGCGCGGGCGATCGCGCAGTCTGACGACACGCGGCAGTTGACGGCACTGGCGATCGCGGCCACCCGCGCCGACATCATCTGCATGCAGGAGGTCGACAATATCGAGGCGCTGAGGGCCTTCGAATATGGCTATCTGTTCAAGATGGTGGGGCAAGGCTACCGGCAGAAATACACCACCGCCGGCAATGATTCGCGCGGCATTGACGTCGCCGTGATGATGCGCAACGAGACCGCGCAGGGCCAGCCGATCGAATTCGTGCGTATGACCAGCTACGCCTATGTCACGTTCGAGCAATTCGGGCTGCACACGGCGGAATTGGCAGCGCTTGGACATCAGGCCAATGAACGCATCTTCCGGCGCGACTGCCTGGAAATCGATCTGACGGTGGCTGGCGCGCCGTTGACACTCTATCTCGTGCATTTCAAGTCGATGGGCTCTCCCCGCAACGGCCTCGACGGCCGTGAAGCAACAATGCCGCTGCGCATCGCCGAGGCGCAAGCGGTGCGGCGGATCATTGAGGAGCGCTTCGGCAAGGACCATGCCGCCGACAAACGCTGGGCAATCTGCGGCGACATGAACGACTACCGGCAGCGCGTGAAGATTACCGGCGATGCCGTCGACGGCTATCGCTTCGAGGTCATCGACGAGACCCGGTCCTGCATCGACGTGCTCACTGCCGGCGGTTTTTGCGAAAACGCGGTCGAGCGGCGGCCGGAAATGGATCGCTGGACTTTCTATCACACGCGCGGACCGGAAGAGCGGCATCTCTGCCAGCTCGACTACATCCTTTTGTCGAGGGCGCTAGCCAGGCAGAACGCCACCGCCGTTCCCGATATCATCCGCAACGGCCAGCCCTGGCGGACCATATTTCCGGCGGGCCAGGAGGTCGAGCGCTTTCCACGCGCCGGGTGGGACCGGCCCAAGGCATCCGACCATTGCCCGGTAGCAATTGCCCTCGACATGGCGTGAGACACGCGTGAGTTTCGACCTGCCGCGCAACGTCATCCTGCCGGTCGATGCCATCGACGTCAGGCTCGATCCCGGCCCACATCCGTTCGAGCGCGATAATGCCGAGGCGATCGCCGCAAACTGGCGGCGTGAGACCGCAGCCAAGCCGGCGCTTTTTGACGGCACCGTGGTGCTGCTTTCCGCTCTCAGCTATCGCGACAATCGCCTCGTCGGCCGCTGCCATGCGGTGCGTTATTCGACCTTCATGCTTTGGCGCAGCAATAGGCAGGTGCCTGGCGCCGAACATGCCTACGCGCACGCCATGCTGGTCGCCGGCGACAACGCGTTGGTGGCGATCCGCATGGCGCCGCATACGGTCAATGCCGGGCGCGTCTACTTCGCCGCCGGTTCGTTCGAGCCAACCGATTTCCACGACGGCCTTGTCGACGTCGACTTCAACATGATCCGCGAGGTGCGGGAAGAGACCGGCCTCGACCTATCAGGTGCGGCACGCGGCAGGCACCATTACGCCCTGTCGACGGCAAGCGGCACGGTGATCTTTCGCCGCTACCGCGAGACGGCCTCCGCCGACGACCTGGCACAGCGGATCAGCGCTTTCGTCGCCGCCGAGTCAGAGCCTGAAATCGAAGGCCCCGTCATCATCCGCAATGCCGCCGATCTGCCGGACGGGCTGATGCCGCATATGAGACCGCTGATCGAATGGCACTTTGCGAGCGAGCAAGGCTTCCGACTCTAACGTCGTAGCCTGCCTTCAATAGCCTTGCGGTCGTTGCGGGCGGCGACAAAATACAACAGCACGCCGAGACCCAGGAGCGCCCCCATCGCCGTTCCCATCGTCTGCCCAATTACCTGCTGGAAGTCAGCGGTGACGCGATCGGGATTCTCCATCCCATAAAGGATCAAATTCCACCAAAGCCCTGCCAAGGCGGCTTCGACGATCACAATCGCCAGAGCCAGTCGCGCTTTCTTGCTCATCCATTGTTCCCCCTTAGTCCCCAACAGCATTGTTATCATTGCAGAATGTGCTGCGACAAGGGCAGGTTGCATAAAAAATCGGCAGCGTCTGGAGGCGACACTTGCTGCAACGCCTACTCATGTCTCAGCGCGTCGATCGGGTTAAGCCGCGCGCCGCGCAGCGCCGGGAAGAAGCCGAACACCATTCCGATCAGCGCGGAGAAGCCGACCGCAAGCAGGATGACCGCCGGGCTTGGCGCAAACGGGATCGTCAGCGTCAGCGAGGCAAGGCCGGCAAGCGCCAGGCCGATCAGGATGCCGATGATGCCGCCAAGCAGCGACAGCACGGTTGCCTCGACCAGGAACTGGATGAGGATATGCTTTTCGTGGGCGCCGATGGCGAGCCTGATGCCGATCTCGCGCGTGCGCTCGGTTACCGACACCAGCATGATGTTCATGATGCCGATGCCGCCGACGAGCAGGCTGACGCCGGCGACGGCGCCGAGCATGCCAGTCATGGTGGTGGTCGCGCTGGCCATGGCATCGGCGATCTGGGTCATGTCGCGGATCGAGAAATCATCGTCACGGTCGGGCGTGATGCGGCGTGTGTCGCGCAAGATGTCCTCGACGCGCTGCTGCAGCACCGTGGTCAGCGTACGGTCGTCGGCGGCGACATAGATCGAGTCGATGTCGCGATTACCGGCAATGCGACGCTGATAGGCGGCAAGCGGCATCAGCACGACATTGTCCTGGTCCTGGCCGAAGCCGGTATAGCCCTTTGGTTCGAGCAGGCCGATGATCTTGCAGGAGGTGCGGTTGACGCGGATGATCTCGCCTTCGGGATCGCCGGCGCCGAAGAACTGCTGGCGCACCGTCTCGCCGATGAGGCAGACGCCGGTGCCGGAGCGGGTTTCCGAATCGCTGAAGGGGCGGCCCGAGACCAGCTTCCAGTCGCGGGCATCGAGATAGGCGCTGTCGGTGCCGGTGACGCCCGAGGTCAGGCTTTCGGTGCCAAAAATGACGCGCACCTGCTTTTGCGACGCCGGCGAGATGGCGCGCGCGCCGTCCAGGTGCGCGACAAGCGCGGCGAAGTCCTTGTCGGCAAGAGGCCGGACCACCTGGTCGAGCCCTCCCGGGCCGCCGGGTCCGGCCGGCCGGCCGGAACGAATGACGAGCAGGTTGCTGCCGAGCTTGGAAATGTCGGACTTGACCTTCTCGGTGGTGCCCGAGCCGATGGTCAGCATGGCGATAACGGCGGCGACGCCGATGACGATGCCGAGCAACGTCAGGAACGAGCGCAGCACGTTGCGGCGGATGGAGCGGAGCGAGAGGCGAACGGTTTCCCAGATCATGGCTAGGCCATCTCGAGATTGGCTGTGTCCGAGGCGACATGGCCATCGAGGAAACGGATCGTGCGCTGCGCATAGCCGGCAACATCGGCTTCGTGCGTGACCATCGCGATGGTCAGGCCGAGCTCGGTATTCAACTGCGTCAGGAGCTCCATGATCTCGTGCGTGCGGGCGGTGTCGAGATTGCCGGTCGGTTCGTCGGCGACGAGCAGCGTCGGCCTGGTGACGATGGCGCGCGCGATCGCCACGCGCTGCTGCTGGCCGCCGGACAGCTCGGCCGGCGTATGATGCTCGCGGCCGATAAGGCCGACCTCGGCAAGTGCCTGCATGGCCAGGCCGCGGCGCTCGCGGGCACCGACGCCGCGATAGATCAGCGGCAGTTCGACATTCTCGGCCGCCGTGGTGCGCGGCAACAGATTATAGCCCTGGAAAACGAAGCCGACATAAAGATTGCGCAGCTGAGCACGGCGGTTGCGGTCGAGACGGCCGGCGTCGATGTCTTCGAAGCTGTAGGTCCCGGCCGTCGGCGTGTCGAGGCAGCCAATGATGTTCATGGCCGTCGATTTGCCCGAGCCGGACGGGCCCATGATGGCGACGAATTCGCCGCGCCTGATGGCGAGGTCGACGCCGGCCAGCGCATGCACCCGGGCTTCGCCCTGGCCATAGCTTTTGCAGACCTTGTCGAAGCCGATGAGGGTCGCGCCGGATGCCACGATCAGCTCCTCTGCTGCGAGGCGGTAATGACTTGCGCGCCTTCCTCGAGGCCGGAAACGATCTCGGTCAGTTCGCCATCTGTCGAGCCGACCTTGACGTTGACCGGATGCGGCCGCCCATTCTCCAGCACGTAGAGCGTGCGCGAGCCGTCGGTGGGCTTCGTCGCCGCCTGGCGCTGGCGGTTGCCTCCGGGGCGTCCCATGCGGCCAGTGAACAGGTCGGTGAGGCTCCAACCGCGCTCCGCCGTCTGCGCCGGCCGGTAGCGGAAGGCGATGGACGGCACGGTTAGCACGTTTTTGGCCTGCTTGGTGACGACCGAGACGGTGGCGGTCATGCCGGGCCGCAACAGAAGCTCGCTGTTGTCGACATCCAGCCTTGCATCGTAAGTGACGACGCCGTCGGTAGTGACCGAGGCATAGGAAATGTCGCGGATTTCGGCGTCGAATGGCCGTTCAGGGAAGGCATCGACGGTGAAGCGCGCATGCTGGCCGGGTTTGACGGCGCCGATATCAGCCTCGTCGACTGCGGCCTTCAGCTCCATGTTCTTCAGATCCGCTGCGATGACGAACAGCACCGGAGCCTGCAGCGACGAGGCGACCGTCTGGCCGGGATCGACCGAGCGCGTCAATATGATGCCGTCGATGGGAGCGTAGATGGTGCTCTTGGCAAGATCCGTCTGCTGCGCCTTGAGATCGGCATTGGCCATGGCGAGGTTGGCTCTGGCGATATCGAGCGCCGCCTTCGAGCGGTCGCGCGTGGCGGTTGCCGCTTCAAGCGACTGGTCCGTCGCCATGCCGCGCTTGGTCAATTGCGCCGCGCGCACCAGGCCCTTTTCGTTTTCGGCCAGGGTCACGGTGGCGTCCTCGACGCTCGCCGCCGCCGCCTTGGCGGAGGCCTGGGCGCGCTCGATCTGGACCTCCAGCTTGGCAGTGTCGAGCGCGGCCAGCACATCGCCCTTCTTCACCAGCTGGTTCTCGTTGACCGAGACCGAGCGGACGACGCCGGAGAGTTCGCTGGAAATATCGACCTGGGTGAGGGGCTGCAGCGTGCCAGTAGCCGAAACCGCGACGGTAAGATCGGCCGTGGCAGCCAGTGTCGTGGTATACTCGATCTTGGCGGGCGAGCCCGCGTACCACTCATAGCCGGCAAAAGCCGCGGCGACGGCAAGCAGTGCGAACACTGCGTAAAGCCAACCGCGACGGCGTTTTGTCTTCAGGCCCTGGTGGTCAAGCCCGAGCGCCGTCTCGATGGCGGAAGTGGAATCCGTCTTTGGCAGATTGACAATCTGGTCCACGCCGGACCCCTATGTTCAGTGATGTCCCATCAGTGCACAAATCAGGCCTAATGGTTCAAAATTCAAATTAAATTTCGCTCATGTTGGGAATGAGGCAGAGGACTTACTGAAATGCAGAAGCGGAATTACTTGCTTTACGACGTATTCACCACCACCCGGCTGGCCGGCAATCCGCTGGCCGTGGTACTCGACTGCGACGGGCTGGACGTTGCGGCGATGCAGGCGGTGGCGCGCGAGTTCAACCTGTCCGAAACCGTCTTCGTGCTGCCGCCCGACAACCCGAAGCACCGGGCCCGCATCCGAATCTTCACGCCTGACTATGAAATGCCGTTCGCCGGCCACCCAACTGTCGGCTCGGCGATAGCGCTCGCCGAAATGGCGGGAGAGGCCGCCGGCATCTTCGTGCTCGAGGAGAATATCGGGCCGGTGCGCTGCGCTGTCAGCAAGCACGATGGTTCGACCTTCGCCGAGTTCGACCTGGCAAAACTGCCGGCGCAGCTGGAATTGTCGGCCGATCCCGAGGCCATCGGCGCGGCCCTTGGCCTTGGGCCGCACGAGATCGGCTTCGAGAACCACCGCGTTTCATTCTGGTCGGCGGGCGTGCCCTACGTGACCATCCCCGTCGCTAATCTGGAGGCGGCTGCCCGGATCAGGCTGGACAACCAGGCGTGGTCGGAACTGGCACCACGCAAAAGCGAATGGGCCTTCGCCAGCCCCTATGTCTATTGCCGTGAGACGGTGCACCACGACAGTGCCTTCCATGTCCGCATGATGGTGCCCGGCAATCCGTCCTACGAAGACCCGGCGACCGGCTCGGCGGCGGCCGCGTTCGCCGGCGCGATCATGCATTTCGACGGCCCGACCGACGGCGTTTCACAACTGTGGATCGAGCAGGGGCTGGAGATGGGCCGGCCTTCGCGCATTCGCCTCGAACTGAATGTCGAAGGTGGCAAACTGACGGCCGCCCGCATCGGCGGCCATGCGGTCAAGGCGGCGGAAGGCAGGCTTTTCATCTGACCATGTGCGGCACTTGGGCAATTTGTCGGTAAATGAATCGGCAGGGCTGGACATGGCGGATGTCGGCGGCTATATGCCCGCCAACGCCGGTTTTTCCGGCCGAGTGGGTGCGTAGCTCAGTTGGTAGAGCAGCTGACTCTTAATCAGCGGGTCCACAGTTCAATCCTGTGCGCACCCACCAAAAATCTCCAGGATTTGGTGGAAAGACCTTAACGAGCCGCGGCGCGAGACGGCGTTTTGCCGTCGCACATGTCCGCCAGCGGCTGGTCGACTCGCCCGACTATTGGATAGTGGGCCTCAGATAGGTCAGGATTGCTCGCGTTATGGCTATCACGCGGTCGACGTTATCGAAGTTTGTTTTGCTTTTGCCAGCGATCCATTCGAGTTCAGGATGCCTGGGCAGTCGAAGTGCATGGCATAGCGCCTCGCCCGAGAGACCGCCCAGTCCAAAGGATGTAGGTTCATCGTCTGCGTAGTAAGGGAAGCGAAAATCCAGCCGGATCGGCCCACCATATCCAAGCTTTAGTTTCATCCCGACTAGAACCTCGTGGCCAAAAGCATCTTCCATCATGCCCCTAAAGCTGAGGTCACGAAGAAAATAATCGTGTGACGGTCTATCCAGCCCCATGGAACTCCACAGTCTCCACGTGTGTGCTTTAACTCCTTGTAATTCGTAAGTTTTCTGATCTCGGGGGTGAGGCGCGTGGGCGGATCCGCGTAGCCGGTCTCTTCTCTCCACTCCTCAGCCGCGTTGCGAAAACCCTCAAAAATCCGGACGGTTTCTGGATCCGCGGGTTCCTTGGAAAAGTAGGAAATCCGCTTTTGAGAAATCATCTTGCATAGGTCCTCGACCGAATGGCCTGATCGTTCAGCCCAATCCTCCGTGGCCAACATCCATGGTGAACTGTATGTGAGCCCCGCAAAGGCCCCAGCCTTCCGATCGAAATCGCGGACAATTCGCGCATAGATTTCGCGAATGCCATGCTTCGGGTCACGAAAAGGATATAGCGGTTCATTCATCGCAGCCGTCTGGTCCTTACTTCTCCGAAACACCAGCCTCGGCAAAACTTGCCATGCGGACATGGCATTCCAATGCCGAGCGGACGATGTTGACCGCCAGGCAGGCGCCGGAGCCTTCGCCGAGACGCATGCCGAGATCGAGCAGGGGCGGCAGGCCGAGCGCCTCCAACAGGCGGCGGTGGCCGGACTCGGCCGATACGTGAGCGGCCATGGTGTGGGCAAGGCCGGCGGGATGCAGCGCTGCCAAGGGTGCTGCGGCGGCGGTGCAGACGAAGCCGTCGAGCAGCACCGGCACGCCCAGGTGGCGCGCCGCCAACGTTGCGCCCAAGATCGCCGCAAGCTCGCGGCCGCCGAGGGTGGCCGCTAGCTTCAGCGGATCGGCCAGCGCCGTGGCGTGGCGCTTGAGGCCGGCCTCGATGGCGACGATCTTTCGCACAAGGCCGGCATCGTCGACGCCGGTGCCACGCCCGGTCCATCTTTCCGCTCCGCCGCCGAACAGAGCGGTCGAGATGGCCGCCGCCGGCGTGGTGTTGCCGATACCCATTTCGCCGAAGCAGACAAGGTCGAGTTCCCTGCTGATCGCGTCGTAGCCTGCCGAGACGGCGGCGAGGAAGGCCTCGTCGTCCATCGCCGCGTCTTGCGTGAAATCGCCGGTCGGACGGTCGAGGTCGAGCGGGATAACATCGAGATCGGCGCCGGCGATGCGGGCAAGCTGGTTGATGGCGGCGCCGCCGCCGGCGAAATTCGCCACCATCTGCACGGTGACTTCCGACGGGAAGGCCGACACGCCTTGCGTGGTGACGGCGTGGTTGCCGGCGAAGACGAAGACCTTGACGCGGTCGAGCTTTGGCATGTCGCGGCCCTGCCAGCGCGCCAGCCAGGCGGCTATCGTCTCCAGTCGGCCGAGGCTGCCTTGCGGCTTGGTCAGCGTGTCCTGACGGCGGGCGACGGCATTGGCCGCGGTGTCGCTGCCGTTGGGCAGGTCAAGGCAGGCGGCGCGCAGTTCATCGAGCGATTTGAAAGGCATGGGGACAAAATCTCCGAAACAGAGTCAGGAAAGGGAAACGGAAGCGACGATCAGGATTGCGATCTCGCCGAGCTGCTGGAGGGCACCGACAGTGTCGCCGGTCTGGCCGCCGATCTGGCTGATGCACAGCGCGCGGAAGGCGGCAAACAAAAGCGCAAGCAGGATGAGCGCGAAGATAGCAGCGCCGAACCCAAGCGCCAGCAGCGCGACCGCACCGAGTACGGCACCGATGCCAGCGGTCTCAGTCGTAACCAAGCCTGCTTCGGCCGAGAGGCCGTCGCTGCGAGCCGGCGGCAAAAGGTGCATGAAGGCGCCGAGCAGGCCGCGCGAAGCGGCATGCGCGGCTATGAGGGCCCAGAACACGTAGACCGGGCCGGCGAGTTCGGCGAGCACGGTCCAGCGGATCAGCAGCGAGACAGCAAGTGCACAAGCGCCGTAGGCACCGATGCGGCTGTCGCGCATGATCTCCAGCTTTCTGTCGCGTGTCTTGCCGCCGCCAAAACCGTCGGCGACATCCGAAAGCCCGTCCTCATGCAGACAGCCGGTGGCGAGCAAGATCGCGGCAAGGGTCAATGCGGCGGCAGACCCTCCGGCCAGGCCGAGCCTTGTCCCGATGGCGTAGACCAGCGCACCGGCCAGAGCGACGGCGAGGCCGGCCACGGGCGCCGCCCAGATCGCGGCAGCAAGGCTACGGACGCGGAAGTCGGTTCTCGGCAGCGGCAGCCGGGTGAAGAAGACGAGGCAAAGCGCGATGTCCTCGAAAATCTGCCGTTGCGAGGCCTTCATCCACCCCTCGCAATGGCATGGAAGAAGGTGCCGCTGACATGGCCGCGCCGGTAGCCGGAGGCGCCGAGCGGATTGCCTTGCCCATCGGCGAGGTCGGCCAGCGGCTCGTCATTGCCGGTCGCGATCATCTGCGCATAATGGAATTCGTGGCCGCGGATCAGCGTGCCGTGGCTGCCGAGCGGGCACCCGGAACGCAGCCGCGCCTCGCGGTAGCCGAGATTCATCTTGCGCTTGGCGAAGCTGGTCGAATGACCGAGCAGGCCAAGCATTCGATGCGTCTCGCCCGACGCGTCCTCGAGCGCCTCGCCGAGCACCATGAAGCCGCCGCACTCACCATGCACCGGCCGCGTAGCGGCGAACCGCGCCATGCCGGCTCTGAAATTCGCCGCGGCGGCGAGGCGACCGGCGTGAAGCTCGGGATAGCCGCCGGGCAGCCAACAGACATCGCAATTGTCGCCTGGTGCTTCGTCGGCGAGTGGCGAGAAGGGAATAATCTCGGCGCCGGCCTTGCGCCAATGCATGGCGACATGCGGATAGAGGAAGCTGAAGGCGGCGTCCTCGGCAAGTGCAATGCGCTGGCCGGGGGGCGGCAGCGCGTCGCCGAAATTGCCCGGCGCGGGCGTGAATGGCGCCGCCAGCGCCATGATGGCGTCGAGGTCGAGCGAGCGCTCGACCATGTCGGCCAGCCGGTCGAGGTGCGCCATCAGATTCTCATATTCGCCGGCCTGGACGAGGCCGAGATGGCGTTCGGGCAGGTTGAGCGAGGGATCGCGCAAGATAGCGCCGACGACAGGCAGCCCGAGTGCCTCGATGGCATCGCCGCATAGCCGGCCGTGGCGCTCGCTGCCGAGCCGGTTGAGCACGACCCCCGCCATGCGCACATCCGGATCGTAGGTGGCAAAACCCTTGGCGACGGCCGCTGCCGTGGTCGACTGGCCGGAAACGTCGAGCACCAGCAGCACCGGCAGGCCGTAGAGCCGGGCAAGGTCGGCAGCCGAGCCGGACCGTCCTGGAGCAGCCGGAATCCCGTCGAACAGGCCCATGGCGCTTTCGAGAAAGATAAATTCGGCATCCTCGTTCGCTTCACCAGCCAGCGCGTTGAGCAGGGCAGGCGGCATTGCCCAACTGTCGAGATTGACGCCGGACAGGCCGGTGGCTGCGGCGTGGAAGCCGGGATCGATATAGTCCGGGCCGGATTTGGCGCCGCGCACCTTCAGGCCGCGCCGGGCGAGCGCGCGCAGAATGCCGATGGTGACGCTGGTTTTGCCCGAGCCCGAGCGCGGCGCGCCGATGATGATGGCGCGGGTCATGACTCACCCGCCAATGCCGCGCGCATCGCGACGATGCCGCCAACGACGATCAGCGCCGGCGAGGTCAGACCGGCGGCCGCTGCCTCTTCCGCAATGGTGGCGAGCGTGGCGACGACGATCCGTTCCTGCGGTGTCGTCGCAGCGACAATTACCGCGGCGGGCGTCGAAGGCGCCAGCGCGCCCTCAAGCAGCGAGGCGGCGATCAGCGGCAGATTGGCCATGCCCATATAGATGACCACCGGCTGGCCGGTACGGGCGATGGCCGCCCAGTCGAGATCGTCATCGGTGCCGGCGGCGTGACCGGTCGCCAGGATCAGCGCCTTGTTGATGCCGCGCATGGTGCCGGGAATGCCGGTGGCGGCCAGCGCGCTGAGGCCGGACGTCAGGCCAGGCAGGATGTGGAACGGGATGGTTTCCCCGGCCAGCGCCAGCGCCTCTTCGCCGCCACGCCCGAAAATATAGGGGTCGCCGCCCTTCAGCCTGACGACGCGCCGGCCCTCGCGCGCCAGCCGGACCAGCAGAGCGGTGATGTCGTCCTGCTTCATCGATGGTTTGCCACCGCGCTTGCCGGCATAGAACAGTTCCGCGCCCTCGGCGACGGCGACGACTTCGGGCGAGACCAGCGCGTCATAAACCAGCGCGTCGCACTGTCCGAGGGCGGCCAGCACTTCCAGCGTCAGGCAGCCGGGATCGCCAGGGCCGGCGCCGGCCAGCCAGACATGTCCGGGCTCCAGCTGGCGCGGCTTGAAGTTCAGCCGGGTGAGCGCCTGCTCGACAGTAGTGTTTCTATTGCTGCCGCTCACGATCCGTCTCGTCCGCGAAAACGCCGCTGGTAGTGGGCGTCGTAAAGTGAACTTTCACTAAAATCTTCCGCCGCCAGCGAGCGGCCGACGAAGATGATCGCCGTGCGTTCCATAGGATCCGCGCCTAGCTGCGCCTCAATGGTCGCCAGCGTGCCGGTCAACACCCGCTCGTCCGGCCAGGAGGCGCGGAAGACGATCGCGACTGGGCAGTCGGCGCCGTAGTAGGGCGTCAGCTCGGCGACGACGCGGTCGACAGCGTGGATGGCGAGGTGGATGGCGAGCGTGGCGCCGGTGCGGCCGAAGCCGGCCAGTGTTTCTCCGGGCGGCATTTTCGAGGCGCGGCCGGAGATGCGGGTCAGCACCAGGCTTTGCGCGACTTCCGGAATGGTCAGCTCGCGGCGCAGCGCGGCGGCCGCGGCGGCAAAAGACGGCACGCCCGGCGTCAGCGTGTAAGGGATGCCGTGCTTTTCCAGCCGGCGGATCTGCTCGGCAACGGCGCTCCACACGGAAAGGTCGCCTGAATGGAGGCGGGTGACATCATGGCCGGCCGCGTGGGCTGCCAGATATTCGGCCTCGATCTCGTCGAGTGACATCGGCGCGGTGTCGATCAACATCGTTCCGGGCGCGCAGTGCTGCAACAGCTCCGGCGCGACGATCGATCCGGCATAGAGGCAGACGGGACAACTGCCGAGCAGACGGCTCCCGCGCAAGGTGATCAGATCGGCGGCACCCGGGCCGGCGCCGATGAAATGGACGGTCATACCGCATCTCCGCTGATGGCGATGGCGCAGGTGACAGCACCGAGCACGGTGCGTGGTCCGAGCAGTTTTGCGCCTTTGCCGGCGGCGGCAAGCGCGGAGGCTTCGGAAACCGACGGCGTGCCGGCGTGCTCCTGTGATAGGTTGGAGTGGCTGGTTGTAGATGCAGCTTTAAGTTCGTCCTGCTCGACAACGATCACCGGAAGGCGGAGTTCGCGTCCGGCGGCGAAGATTGCCGCTTCATCCTGCTTGAGAGACGCGGTCGCGAGCGCCGAAAGCGCGGGCAGGGCAAGCCCGTGCGCCTCCAGCGCGGTTTCTACCGCAGCAAGCACGTCGCGTGCGCTGACGCCTTTGCGGCTGCCGATGCCCGCGACCATCATGGCTTCACCCAGCTCCATTGGGTGACCGGCATAGCCGGCCGCCAAGCCTGCATCGAACCGACCGGCGAAGCACGGGATATGGCGATGCGGGTGAGCTCGCCGCCGAGCGCAGCGTGACGGGAAAGCAGCAGTGCCTCCATCTCCAGCGTCACCGCGTTGGCGACGAGGCGGCCGCCGGCGGGTAAGGCATCGATGGCTCTTTCCAGCACGCCGGCATCGCTGCCGCCGCCGCCGATGAAGATCGCCGCCGGCGTTTCCAGTCCGGCAAGAGCTTGCGGTGCCGAACCTTCAACGACGGCGAGACCGGGAACGCCGCAGGCCGCGGCGTTGTGTCGGATGCGCGCGGCGCGGGCCGGATCGGCTTCGACGGCGATGGCGCGCATGGAGGGATGCGCGAGCATCCATTCGACGCCGATGGAGCCGGAGCCGGCGCCAATGTCCCACAGCAGTTCGCCGCGCCTTGGCGCGAGAGCGGACAGGGTGACGGCGCGCACTTCGCGCTTGGTGATCTGGCCGTCGTGCTCGAACAAATGATCGGCAAGGCCCGATGTCAGCGGCAGGACGCGTGCTTGCGGGGTCGAATCAACTTCGATTGCGAGCACGTTGAGTGGGTTGATCTTTTCGAGGTCGAAAGCGCCGGCGTTCGCCGAGCGCAGCCTTTCGTTCTGCCCACCCAGCGCCTCCAGAACCGTCAACCGCGAGGCGCCGAAGCCGAGTTCGGTCATGAGACGGGCAATCGCTTCCGGTGCATCGCTATCCGAGGTCAGCGCCAGAATGCGGGTGCAAGGATGCAGCAACGGCCGGATCAGGTCGAGCGGGCGGCCATGCAGCGAAATGGTCTCGACGTCCTGTAGCGCCCAGCCCAAGCGTGAGGCGGCCAGCGAGAAGGCCGAGGGCGCGGGGATCACCCGCATATCCTCCGCCGCGACCTTGCGTGCGAGGGTGACGCCGACACCGTGGTAGAAGGGATCGCCGGAGGCCAGCACGCAGACGCGTCTGCCGGAGAGCGCCAGCACGTCGCGCATTTCGGCATCGAAAGGCGTCGGCCAGGCGCGCGCTTCACCTTTGGCGAGCGATGCGACGAGGGCCAGGTGGCGCTTGCCGCCGAAAACGAATTCGGCACCCGCGATCAACTGCTTGGCCTCGTCGCCGAGACCCGCTACACCGTCCTCGCCGATGCCGATGATCGTGAGCCATTTTGGAGTGAGCACGGCGGCGCGCGGACCTTCAGCAGGCATGATGACCCACCGCATTCTGATCCTCGGCGGAACCACCGAAGCCCGGCAGGTGGCCGGAATACTCTCGGTGCGCTCCGATCTCGCGATTACGCTGTCGCTGGCCGGCCGCACTGAAAACCCGGCCGCGCAAGGCGTGCCGGTGCGGGTTGGCGGCTTTGGTGGCGTCGACGGGCTGGCGTTGTATCTCCACGAGACGGACGTCGACCTGCTGATCGACGCCACGCATCCCTATGCGGCGCAGATCTCCGCCAATGCGGCGGAAGCAGCGCGCCGATCCGGCGTGCCGATCGTTGCGCTCAAGCGCCCAGGCTGGGAGCCTGCCGAAGGTGACCAGTGGACGCTGGTCGACGGTGTTACCAGCTCGGTGACGGCGCTGGGATCGGCGCAGCGCCGCGTGTTCCTGGCGCTCGGACGGCAGGAGATCACTGCCTTCGAGGCTGCACCCCAGCACCACTATCTCATCCGGAGCGTCGATCCGGTCGAACCAAGACTTACTGTGCCCGACGCGACCTATCTCTTGGCGCGCGGGCCGTTCCAGGAGCCGGACGAACACTCGCTGCTTCAAGAGCACCGCATCGATGTCGTCGTTTCCAAAAACAGCGGCGGCGAAGCGACCTACGGCAAGATCGCCGCAGCGCGGGCGCTCGGCATCGAGGTGGTCATGATCCGCAGGCCGGCGTTGCCGGACGTCACGTCGGCTGAGACGGTCGAATCTCTTGCCGCGATGGTCGATCATTTTCTGGTCGGTCATGTTCTTGGGCCCGCTGCCGACCGTGGCGTATAGACCAGCGCTGGCTTTTCACCGCGCTTGATGATCCGGGTTTCCGGCGAGCCGATGATGATGCAGGTGGCCATATCGGCCTTTTGCGCGTCGGCTTCCGCCAGCAAGAAAACTTCGATGCGCTCGTCGGGACGGCCGGCGGCGCGACCGAAGATCACCGGCGTGGTGCCGGGCAGGATCGCGGCAAGGCACTCGAAGGCGCGGCCAAGCTGCCAGGGGCGTGCCTTGCTGATCGGATTGTAGAGTGCGATGACGAAGCCGGCGCCCGCTGCCGCCAGCAGGCGCAGCTCGATCAAATCCCACGGCTTCAGATTGTCTGACAGCGAGATGGCGCAGAAATCATGGCCGAGCGGCGCGCCGATGCGGGCGGCGACGGCGAGCATGGCGGTGATGCCAGGCACGATGGCGATGTCGACCGCGCGCCACTCGACCGGCCCCGCCTCGATCGCCTCGCAGACGGCCGCCGCCATGGCGAAGACGCCGGGATCGCCGCCCGATACGACCGCGACATCGTGGCCTTCCGCAGCCTTCAGCAGCGCGTCCCTGGAGCGCGCTAGCTCCTCGCGATTGTCGGAAGCGACGCGAATCTGGTCGGGACGCAGATCAAGCCGGTCAAGATAAGGCTTGTAGCCGTAGAAGAATTTCGCCTCGGCGACGGCCCGGCTCGCTTCCGGCGTCACCTGGTCGGCGTTGCCAGGCCCCAGGCCGATGACGGTTAGGCGGCCGCTCATGCTTCGGCTCCCAATGCGCTTGGCCGCCCCGACCAGCCGGCGACCAGCACGATGGCGAAATAAGGCGCCTGGTCGTCCTTTTTGTCGGCGAGCCGCATCGAGACGCCGCCCGGCATGGTGCCGCGCTCGACATAGATGGCCCGTGCCAGCTTGTCGGTCGCCTCCAGCGCACGCCTGATCTTGGGCAAGTTGCGGCCGACCTTCATGATTACGGCGGCATCGGTGTCGGCGAGGCGGCGCGTCAGCTCGAATTCGCTCATCGTGCCCGGCAACACAGTCAGCACGTCGTCGCCCTGGACGATCGGTAGGCCGGTCGCCGACCAGCAGCCGGACATGGCGGTGACGCCGGGAATGACTTCGGTCGGAAAGCGATGCGCCAGCCTGACATGCAGATGCATGTAGGAGCCGTAGAAAAGCGGGTCGCCTTCCGAGAGCACCGCAACCATCCTGCCGGCGCTGAGGTGCTCGGCAACCTTTTCGGCCGACTGCTCGTAGAAATCGGTGATCTGCGAGCGGTAGTCGCCGTGGTCCTTGTCGATCTCGGTGGTCACC